>DASYRS010000208.1:0-11875 GCA_036004205.1 Dongiaceae bacterium | reverse complement strand
CAGCTTCGATTTCGGGCTTGTGAACCGGGCGCTGATCGATTTCGGCATCATCGAGAAGCCGGTCGTCTGGTTCGGCGCCGATGCCGAGGTCGCGATGTGGGCCGTCATCGTTTCGATCGTATGGAAAGTGGTCGGCTTCGGCATGATCCTGTTCGTGGCGGCGATCCAGGCGATCCCCAGCGAGCTGACCGAAGCCAGCATGGTCGACGGCGCCAGCTATTGGCAGAGGGTGCGTCGGATCGTCCTGCCGCTCATTGCCAAGACGATCCTGCTGGTGACCCTGGTGAGCGTGATCGGCTCCCTCCTCGCCTTCGACCAATTCTATATCATGACCGCCGGGCAGCCGCGGAACCTGACCGCGACCTCGGTCTTCCTCATCTACCTCAACTCCTTCCCCTATCTGAAGCTGGGCTACGGCGCGGCGATGTCGCTGATCCTCGCCGGGATCATCCTCGTCTGCACCATCTTCCAGATCATCCTGACGCGGAGAAGCCACGCGTGAGCGCGTTGTGGGACAAGGAAGCGCGTCCGCGCGCCCTGCACTACGGGGGAAAGTCGCGGGCATCCGCCGGGCTCCTGACACGAGCCTGGAACGGGTACACGAAGTACCTGACAAGTGCGGCATGCGTGGCCCTCTCGACCATCATGCTGCTGCCGCTCGTGGCGTCCGTCCTGGCTTCGCTCAAGAACACGGCCGAAGCAGCCGCGGTGCCGCCGACCTATTTCCCCCATGCCCTCAGTCTCGACAGCTACGAGCGGCTGTGGAGCTTCCAGGCCGGGCTCCTCACCTATCTCGGCAACAGCGCGGGCGCGGCATTGCTGACCATCCTGTTCTGCCTCGTCCTCACCATCCCGGCCGGCTTTGCGCTGGCGCGCTTCCCCGTGCCGTTCAAGGAGCCGCTGTTCGTCATCCTGCTGCTTGGCCTCATCATTCCCTACCAGGCCTTGCTGACGCCGCTGTTCTTCATGTTTGTGCAGCTGAAGCTGCACAATTCGCTGATTGGACTCGCGATCATCCATACCGCGATACAGTTGCCGTTCAGCGTCTACATGATGCGCAACGCCTTCGAAGCCGTGCCGCGCGAATTGGAGGAGGCCGCGGTGATCGACGGTTGCAATTCCTTCCAGGTGCTGACCCGGGTGTGCCTGCCGGCGGTCGTGCCGGCGATCATCACGGTCTCGCTGTTCGCATTCATCACCTCGTGGAACGAGTTTCTGGCGGCGCTGGTCGTCATGAACAAGGATTCCTCTTTTACCCTTCCGCTGATCCTCGCGGCCGCGCGCCAGCAGACCAGTATCGGCGGGACGGATTGGGGCATGCTGCAGGCTGGCGTCACCATCTCCATCATCCCCTGCATGGCGTTCTATCTGCTGCTGCAGAAATATTACGTCTCCGGCTTCCTCAATGGCGCGATCAAGTAGGCGAAACATGGACAAGATCGACCCTCCATCCCCTTCGCCTGACCGGTCGGCGCCGCCGTTGCGCACGACGCCGACCATCCGCGACGTCGCCCGGATGGCCGGCGTTTCGATCGGCACCGTCTCCAAGGCCCTCAACTCTGGCGGCCGGCTGCGCCAGGAGACGCGCGACAACGTCCTGCGCATCGCGCGCGAGATCGGCTACCGGCCGAACAACCTGGCGCAGAGCCTGCACCGGGCAAAGTCGCGGACCATCGGCATCATCTCCAACGACAGCTTTGGGCGCTTCACCTTCCCGATCGTAGAAGCGTTGGAGGAGCGCCTGGCCGACGAGGGCATCGCGGTTTTCATGTGCAATGCGACCGACGATCCGGCCCGCGAGCGCCAGCATCTCGATCAGCTTCTCGGCAAGCGGGTGGATGGTCTGGTCGTCACCGCGCGCCGCGCCGACAAGCGCGTGCCGATCGGCCCCCTCGCCCATGGCGTGCCGGTCATCTATGTGTTCTCCCAGGCTGACGACCCGAATTCGTTGTCGCTTCTTCCCGACGACGAAGGCGGCGCTATCCTGGCGGTGGAGCACCTGGCCGCGATCGGCCGCAGGCGCATCGCTCACATCACCGGTCCCGAGCATTTCGAAGCCGTGCGCCTGCGCAAGAAGGGCTTTCTCAGCGCCCTTCAGATAGCCGGGCTCGCGCATACCAATGGCTTCTACCTGCCGGGAATCTGGTCGGAAGCGTGGGGGCGCGAGGCGATTGGCCGGCTGTTCGACGGCAGGAAAGTACCGCCGGACGCCCTCTTCTGCGGCAACGACCAGATCGCCCGCGGCGCGGCCGACGCCTTGCGCGAACGCGGCCTCGGCGTGCCATCGGACGTGGCGATCGTCGGGTTCGACAACTGGGAGGTCATGGCCCTGGCGGCCCGCCCGCCGCTGAGCAGCGTCGATATGAATTTGCGCATGCTGGGGCGTGAAGCCGGTGAGCGGCTGATCGACATGATCGGCGGCAAGCGGGTGCGCGGCGTCTGGCGCCGGCCCTGCTCGCTGGTGGTGCGGCAGTCCAGCGTCGCCGAGGAATAGGGAAAGCGGAAGGAACAGGCATGAGTCAATTTCAGCCGGTACGATTTGTCGATGTTCATTTGGAAGGCCAGTTCTGGCGCGAACGCCTGGATACCGTGTTGGCGCGCACGATTCCGAGCCAGCATGAGCAGCTCGGCGAGCATGGGATCCTGGAATCGCTGACCTTGCCCAGCCCACCGCCGCCGCTGCGGTTTCCCCGCAACGAGCACAATTTCACGGTGCAGGTGTTCTGGGATTCGGACGTGGGCAAATGGATCGAGGCCGCTTCCTATGCGCTGTCGCATCGCCGCGATCCCGACATCGAGGCCAAGCTCGAGAAGATCACCGACGATCTGGAGAAGGCGCAGGCGCCGGACGGCTATGTCAATTGCTGGTATCTGCAGCGCGAGCCCGACAAGCGCTGGACCAATCTGCGCGACAATCACGAGCTCTACAATCTCGGCCACCTGATCGAAGGGGCGATCGCCTATTTCCTGGCGACCGGGCGCCGCCGGCTGCTCGGCATCCTCGAGCGCTATGTCGAGCATGTGCGGAATACGTTCGGGCCGGGACCAAACCAGAAGCACGGCTATTGCGGGCATCAGGAGATCGAGTTGGCGCTGATCCGCCTCTATCACCTGACGGGAGAGCGCAAGCATCTCGACCTCGCCAGCTATTTCATCGACGAGCGCGGCAAGCAGCCGCACTACTTCGATGAGGAGGCCCGGCTGCGCGGCGAGGATCCGAAGGACTTCTGGGCCAAGAGCTACGAATACAACCAGTCGCATAAGCCGGTGCGCGAGCAGACCAAGGTGGTCGGGCATGCGGTCCGCGCTATGTATATGTATTCCGCGATGGCGGACCTGGCGGCCGAATTGAAGGACGAGAGCCTGAAACGCACCCTGGAGGTGCTGTGGGCCGACGTCATCGGGTCGAAGATGTACCTGACCTCCGGGCTTGGCCCGGCGGCGGCCAATGAGGGCTTCACCGAGGATTACGATCTGCCGAACGACACCGCTTATGCCGAGACCTGCGCGTCGGTGGCGCTGATCTTCTGGGCGCAACGCATGCTGCATCTCGACCTCTCCGGCAAATACGCGGACGTTTTGGAGCAGGCCTTGTTCAACGGCGCGCTGACCGGCCTTGCGCGCGACGGCCAGCACTATTTCTACTCCAACCCGCTGGAGAGCGATGGCCGGCACAGTCGATGGGCCTGGCATCACTGTCCCTGCTGCACCATGAATTCTTCGCGCCTGGTGGCGTCGGTCGGCGGCTACTTCCTCTCGCACGGCGCGGACGCGATCGCTTTTCACCTCTATGGCGGCATCTCGGCATCGGTCGCCCTGGCAAAGGGCAAGGTGAAATTGCGCGAGATCAGCACCTATCCCTGGTCCGGCGACATCCGGATCGAGGTCGCCCCCGAGGCGCCATTCGAGTTCGCGCTGAAGCTGCGCATTCCCGGCTGGGCGCGGGAGGCGAAAGCATCCGTGAATGGCGACGCCATCCCGATCGAACGCGCGACCAAGGACGGGTACCTCACGATCACACGGCGCTGGCAGGCAGGCGACGTGATCAGCCTGGAGCTGCCGATGCCGCCGGAGCGGATCTATGCCCATCCTTCGGTGCGCATGGATGTCGGCCGCGTGGCCCTGAAGCGCGGACCCTTGGTCTATTGCATAGAAGAGGCCGACAATCCCGGCGGGCCGGTTCAGCGCCTGAAATTGCCGCGGCCCGCGCGTGTCAAGACGGAACGGCGGGGCGATCTGTTCGACGGTATCGTCACGCTCACCGCGGACGCCGTCCGGCTGGCGGACGATGGCTGGCAAGGCACGCTTTATCGCCACGATCCCCCGGCCGAGAAGCCGGCGACCTTGACGGCCCTGCCCTACTATCTTTGGAACAACCGCGGCCCAGGATCGATGCTGGTCTGGCTGGCCGAAACGTAACTGCCGGTATCAAGTCTGCTCGTTGGCGTAGTGCAGATAGCGCGTGTCGCAACGGCTGACTCGCCACTCCACGATGCGCTGATCGAGGCTCAAGGCCGTGCGGTCGACTTCCAGCAGCGGATGACCGACCGCGACCTTCAGCATCTTCGCATCCGTCGCACTTGCGGGAATGGCGCGGAGCTGCTCGGCGATCCGGACCACCAACAGGTGGTACTCCTGCTCCAGCGCGCTATAGACCGAGTCCGGCCGGATCCGGTCCAGCACCTGCTCTAGGCGCCGCATGCCGTCGGCACACAAGACCAGCCGGTCATAAACGCACGGCTGTCCGCCGAAGCTGCGGACCCGCTCCGCCCGCACCACGCGTCCGTCGACCGGCAGTCGCAGGCGCTTGCGCTCCTCCGCCGTCGCCAGGCCGCTCTTGATCGAAATGTACCGCGTTGCCGGGTGCGTTTCCTTGCTGATGTCGCTGACCAGCCGGATGAAACGGAACGGCCGGCTGGTGCTGCGGTGCGTCGCGACAAAGGTGCCCTTGCCCTGGTGCCGCATCACCAGGTTCTCCGCCGCCATCTCCTCGATCGCCTTGCGGACGGTGCCCTGGCTGACCTGGTATTCCTCGGCCAGCTTCATCTCGCTCGGCAGCATCTGCGCCGGCCGCCATTCACCGGTCAGCACGCGCTGGATCAGCCTTTGCTTGATTTGCAGATAGAGCGGTTGGAATGCAGGCCGCGGCTGCGGCTTGGGCTGTCCGGCCTTGGTCTTTTTCTTCATTTGTCGCGGACTCATCCAACGGCCCCCCGGGCGAAGCCGCCACTATAGCACAGCCTCATCGCGGCGCCCGACTAGGGCATGAAGGACCCACCGTTCAGGTGCCAGCTCTGGCCGGTCACATAGCGCGCCTGCGGCCCAGCGAGATAGCGTACTAGCGACGCCACTTCCTGCGCCGTGCCGCGGCGACCCAGCGGCATCGGCCGGCTGGCATGGTGATTGGGGTTGGTCGGGCTGTGCGAGCCGCGCGCGGTGCCGATCAGACCGGGCACCACGCAATTGGCCGTGATGCCGAATTCCGCGACGTCGAGCGCAACCGCCTTGGTGAAGCCCGCGAGGCCGGCCTTGCCTGTCACGACGTGCACGCGTTCCCTGGCGCCGCTATGGCCGGTCATGCCGCCGATGGTGACGATCGACCCGCCACCCCGCGCGCGCATGTGCGGGACGCTCGCCTTGGTACAAAGGAAGGCGCCGTCCAGCATGATGCCGAGTACTTCCTTCCAATCCTCGAACGAGACCTCAGTCAGCCGCGCCTCTTTGCGGATGGCGGCATTGTTGACCAGGATGTCGATGCCGCCATAGGCTGCGACGCCTTGCGCCACCATGCGATCCACCGCGGCCGGATCGGTGATGTCGGCCTGCGCCACCATCGCCGTGCCGCCGGCCTTCTTGATCAGATCGACTGTCTGCTGCGCGGTCTCGACCGAGCGCCTCGTGTTGACCAGGACGCGCGCGCCGGCGGCCGCCAGTTCCAGACAGATGGCGCGGCCGATGTTCTGCGCGCCGCCAGTGACCAGGGCTATCTTTCCCTCCAGTTCGCCCATCTCTCCCTCCCTCACCCGCCGACCTTCGCCAGCTTCGACAGATCGCGCTGGCCGCGCAACTGCGATCCGAATTCCAGCAACGCCTGGGCGCGATCCTTGGACCAGCCGCCGAAGGACGCGTTCTGCATGAATTTGTGCTCCAGCTCGGCGCGCGACAGCGGGTCACGGCTTCCGCCGCGCAGATGCGGCTGGTCGATCTGGATGACATTGCCATTCTTGAGGGTGGCGGTCAGGTGGCCGCTATAGTTCTTCGGATATTCGTTCTTCGGATCGACCCAGTAATTGATGCGCGCGGCAAGCTTCAGCACCTCGCGATCTTTCACCTTCTCCTCGGTGAATTGCGCGAGGCCGGCATCGCCCTCCAGGAACGCGACCGCCATGCAATAGGGCGTGCTGAACTTGGCGGCATAGGCCGTCGGTGGCCGCTGCTTCAGGCCGAGGGGATCCCACAGGCGATGTACCGTCCCATCGCCGACCGCGCAGGAAATGCTCTCGATCTCGTCCGCCTTCACGCCCTGCTTGCGCAGCTTGACGGCGCAATCGATGTAAGGCTGCACCATGGTGCCGCAGGCATAGGGCTTGAATGCCAGCTGACTGCCGACCCACTTGCTGCCCAGGTCGTCGAGCAGCAGCGAGAAGTCCGGCTTGATCGAGGGCGCGAAGGCCGAGAAGAAACCGTGCGTGCCTTCGAACACCGTGCCGGGGCCCGAGAACCCCGCGCCACCCAGCGCCGCGGCCCGCAACCCGGACTGCGCGGCCCAGCCGGCATGCAGCCGCTTGGTCGAAGAACCATCGGCCAGGTATTCGATGATGCCGGAGGCCATGCTGCCCGCAACGCCAAGGCTGTCGGTGATCGCTGGCGCCGCAAGCCCTTTCACGATCGCCGCCGACACCGTCGCGGCAAAGGTACCGAGCACGGCGGTCGGATGGAATCCGGCCTTGTGCACCGACTTGTCGGCGATCAGGCCGAGCCGGCACATCACTTCGATGCCGGCCGCGATCGCCAGGACGGTGCGCGGTCCGTCAGCCTTCATCTGCTCGGCGATGGCCAGCGAGGCCGGCACGATCACCGCGCCGGAATGAACGGGACAGCCTTCGAAGGTATTGTCGAAATCCTCGCCATGGGCGGCGGTGCCGTTGATCGCGGCCGCTGCTATCGGCGACAGGCGGCGATCTTGCGCGATCACGGTGCAATCGCCCGCCTCGGCAAACGCCTCCATGGTGGCGACCGTGTAGTCCATCTTGCGCGCGGCAACACACAGGCCGAGCACGTCGATCACGGTATCGATCGCGGCCCGCTCGGCCGCCGCGTCGAGATGCTCCGGCTTCAGCCGCGCGACCCAGTCGGCGAGATGTGCGGAAACGGATTTCGGCATTGCGGCGCTCACGGCTGGATCTTCCGCGCCAAGTCCGCCGCATCGCCAAGCTTTTCCACCTGCCAAGCGGCGGCAATCATTTCGTCGCGCCGCGCGTCGGACAGGATACCGGCGGCGCAGGCTGCGACCTTTCCTTCCAGGTCCTTGTCGGACAGGGGATTGTTGGGGCCGCCGCGATATTTCTCGTTCGCCCATTCGGTGAGCTTGGTTCCGTCCTTCAGCGTGATCTCGATGCGCGAGCGGATGACGTCCATGCCCTTGGATTCGATCTCGGGGTCCAGATGGGTCTTGATCCGGCGCTGCATGTCCTGGGTCGCCGGCGCCTGGATGAAGTCGTTGGTGAATTCCTGTCGGCCGGCACGCCGGCGCAGCACGATCATGCTGAGCAACGCCGCCATGCTGAATTTCGCCTGCAGATGATTGTTGGCGACCGGATAGCGGATCGGGTTAAGGATGTTGGACCCCGCGTAGAAGTCGATCTTCTCCACATTGGTGGGGTCGACGTTCTTCTCCGTCGCCAGCTTCAGCATGGCGTCCATGGACTGGTGAGTGACGATGCCGCTGGGATACGGCTTGATGCTAACGCCGGGATCGACGATGGACCAGGTCTTGCCGAAACCCTGCGCCGTCTTCGATTCCGTGATGCCGCTGCCCTGGACCTGGATGAAGCCCCACCGCCCATCGAGCGATTCCGGATCGGCCGTGAAACCCTGCGCCGCCAGCAGAGCCGCGGTGACGCCGTTCTCGGACGCGCGACCGACATGGAGCGGCTTGGTCATGGTGCCGAAATTGCAGCGGATGCCCGCCGCCATGCTGGCCGCGATGCCGATCGCATGCGCCAGCTTCTCGCCTTTAAGACCCAGCAGCTTGGCCGCGGCGACAGCCGCGCCGAACGTGCCGACGGTGCCGCTGGAATGCAGGCCGCGCTTGTAGTGGTCGGGCAGCATCCATTCGGAGATCTTGGACTCGACCTCGAAGCCGGTGAGGAAGGCGTTGACGAAGTCCTTCCCGGATACCTTGCCGATCTTCTGCGCAATCACCAGGCTCGCCACCAGCGGCGGAATGGTCGGATGGGTCAGCAGCCCGTAGACATGCGCAGGATCGCGCGTCGCCTGGGTGTCATCCCAATCATGGGCGTGGCCGGCTGTGCCGAGCACCCGCGCCGCCAAATTGGCCGGCACCTTCATATCGCCGGCACCGAGCAGCAGCGCGTCGGTGCGACCGCCGATATCGCGCGCGTCCTTGACCAGCACTTCGACCGATTCCTCGTCGCTGCCCGCCACGAACAAGGCCAGCCCATCCAGGATGCAGCGGCGTGCGATCCGCACGGCTTCGGCCGGCAGCGCATCGTAGCTGCTGGCTTCGATGAAGGCGCAGGCTGCCTTGGTGACGTTGCTGGGAATCGTGCCTTGGGTCATGATCTTTGCTTGCCTGTCCGTTTTGAATGAGTGTCAGAGCCTGAACCTTGCGAGGCCGGAAAGATCCGGCGCTTGCGCGATACCGAGGCAGAAATCGAGCAGCGCTCCGGCATCGCCGGACCGCCAGCCGCCATATTCGGCGTTGCCATGGAACTTCCGCACCAGCTCCTCGCGGCTCAGCGGCTCGCGCTTGCCGCCGCGCATATGAGGCTGGCGCAGCTCGATCTCGGAACCGTTGCGCAAGCCGACCCGGATATGGCCCGTGTAGTTGACCGGGTATTCGTTCTGCGGATCGATGACGTACCGGATACGCCCGGCGAGCGCGAGGATCTTCGGATCGCACGCCTTCTCGTCGGTGAACTGCTCGAGCCCGGCGGCGCGATCGAAGAATCCGACCGCCATGCCGAACGGCATCGAGAATTTCGCGGCATACCCGCTGGGCGGCCGGTGCTTGGAAGCGAGCGGCTCCCACAGCCGGTCGACCAGCCCTTCGCCGGTCTCGCATTCGATGGCAACGATGTCGTCGGCGTCAACGCCCTGCTCCGCCAGGCGGATCATGCAGTCGATGTAAGGATGGATCATGGTGCCGCAGGCATAGGGCTTGAAGGTGATGTTCTTCATCATCCAGCTCTCGCCCAGCCCGTCGGTCAGATAGGAGAAGCGCGGCTGCTTGGCGCTGGGCGCGAAGGCCTTGAAGAACCCGTGTGGTCCCTCGAGCAAGGAGCGCGGTCCGTCATAGCCTGCCCGGGCCATTACCGCGGCGCGCAGGCCGGATTGCGCCGCCCAGCCGGGATGCAGGCGCTTGGTCGAGGCGCCGTCGGTCAGGTATTCGAGGATGCCGGATGACAGGCTGCCGGCGATGCCGAGGGCATTGACGAATTGTTGCCGGTCCAGGCCGAGCGTCACGCTCGCTCCCACGACGGCACCGATCGCGCCGATGACCCCGACCGGATGGAAGCAGGCCTTGTGGATCGCGCCGGGCGCGACGTGGTTCATGCGGCAGACCATCTCCAGCCCGCAGATGATACCGCGCAGGGTATCCGCCCCACTGCGGCCGTGGCGCTCGCCCGCTGCCAAGGCCGCCGGTATCACCATGGCGCCGACCCGGATCGGCGCGCCTTCCAGCGTATCGTCGAAGTCCTCGCCGTGCGTACCGGTGCCGTTCATCAGCGCCGCATCCGCGGCACGCAGCGGCCGCGCGTGGCCAAGCGCCGTGCAAGCACCGTCATCGTCACAGCTTTCGAGCAGGGCCCGCATATACTCGGTCCGCCGCGCGGAGAGGCAATTGCCGGCCATGTCGATCAGATCGTCGATCGCGACATCCCGCGCCTTCGGCGACAAATCCTCGAGCCGCAGCGCCAGGAAGCGATCGACCATCCGCTCCGTCAGGCTTGATCCGCCTTCCATCTCTTCCGTCGGAACGTCGCTTTCGGCGGCTCTAGCCATTGCCAATTT
Source organism: Dongiaceae bacterium (assembly GCA_036004205.1). Lineage (GTDB taxonomy): Bacteria > Pseudomonadota > Alphaproteobacteria > Dongiales > Dongiaceae > Dongia_A. The sequence goes on along the minus strand of DASYRS010000208.1, from coordinate 1,618 downwards.
TCAGTTCAATGATAGTTGCATTTGTGCCCATGGACCGGGCCCAAGTCGGCGTTGCGCGAGTCTTATATAAGATATAACATTTGCGCAATCTTGAAACCGGTGGACGCTGCCATGACACTTCTTTTGAGCAACGAGGATGCGCATCACCTGCTGACCATGCCGGATTGCATGGCGGCGCTGGTCGAGAGCTATGCCGCGACCCATGACGGTTCGGCGATCAACGGCCGGCGCTCCGACATGGTCGGGCCGGGTGGCGATACCGACAGCGCCTATGTCCTCAAGATGATGGGCGCGATCTTGCCGCAGCAGAAGGTCGGCGCCATCCGCATCAATTCCGATCTGTTCCGCTGGGTCTCGCGTGGCGAGCGGCGGCAGCGCGTGAAGGTGCCGGCGGCGCCCGGCGAGCGCTGGGTCGGGCTGGTGCTGCTGTTCAGCACCGAAACCGGGGAGCCGCTGGCGATCTTTCCCGACGGCGTGGTCCAGCGCGCCCGCGTCGGCGCCACCAGCGGGATCGCGCTCGACCGCCTGGCGCGCAAGGATGCAGCCGTGCTGGCGATCCTCGGCTCCGGCTGGCAGGCCGAGGCTCAGGTGCTGGCGGCCGCGACCGCGCGCAGGCTCACGGAGATCCGCTGCTACAGCCCCAACCCCGAACGCCGCAGCGACTTCGCCGCGCATATGGCGGCGCAGACCGGCGTTCCCACGCGAGCGTGCGGCGCGGCGGAAGAAGCGGTGAAAGGCGCCGACATCGTGCTGTGCGCCACCAACAGCCTGGGCCACGTGTTCCAGGAATCCTGGTGCGAGGCGGGCATGCATCTCGGCGCCATCCGCGACCGCGAACTCGATCCCGGCGCGATCGCGCGCGCCGATTGCGTGATCGTGCATGACCGCGGCAACCTGACCGGCCAGCATGTCGAACTCGCCAAGGGCGCGGTGTTCAAGGAGAAGGCCAAGGAACTGGGCCAGGATCCGCGTACCGCCAAGCTGGTCAACGCGCCGTCGCTGGATGAGCTGATCGGCGGCGCGGCGCCCGGCCGCGGCAACGATGCCGATGTCACCTGTTTTCTCAACTATCACGGCGTCGGATTGCAGTTTGCGGCGATCGGCGCGCTGCTGTACCGCAGGGCGCTGGCGGTCAGCGCCGGGCAGCACCTCCCCACCGAGTGGTTCACCGAGGACGTGCATTCCTGAGCGGCCGGTCCGCATCGCCTTACGCCTGTCCATTGCCGAAGCGGCGCTCGGCATCGATTGCCAGCCCCAGGCCGACGCTGCCGAACAGATCGCCGGTGACCGGGCGCGCATTCGGGACCCGCTTCAGGATCTGTCGGCGCACCTCCGCGATCGCGGTCGAGCCGCCGGTCAGGAACACCGACTGGATGTCGCTGCCCTTCACGTCGGCTGCCTGCAGGCAGATGTCGATGGCATGGACGATGCGGAGCGAATCCTCGAGTACGGCATTGTCCAGGTCGTTGGCGGTCACGGTCGTCTCGACCGGCTCGCGCAGCGGGATCTTCAATGTCACCTTGCGCTCATCGGACAGCGCGATCTTCGCCGCCTCAACTTCAGAGGCGATGTGGTGCCCCTTGCGGTCGACCAGCACATCGATCAGGCGCTGAATCAA
>DASYRS010000207.1:0-9632 GCA_036004205.1 Dongiaceae bacterium | reverse complement strand
TATGTGCGGCAGAAGGTCGGGCGGCACGCCGGGCCCCTGATCCTCGACCGACAGGCGGGCGCGGTCGCCCGCGCGTTTCAACGTCACCTTGACCGTGCTGTTGCGCGGCGAGAAGCCGACCGCGTTGTCGAGCAGATTTTCCAGCACGGTCTCGATCGTTTCCTCGCTGCCGACGACGGCGAGGTCGGGCGCCACCTTGCAGTCGATCTTCGGGCTGTCCTGGTCGATCTGCTGCTCGTTCGCGGCGCGCGCGGCATTGCTGGCGAGCGAGCTGAGATCGACGATCGAGCGGCCCTCGGCGATGCTGGTGGCGATGTCATGGTCGATGCGCCGCGCGGTGCTGATGAGGCCGTCCAGCTTCTGCAGCGAACGGTCGATCGCGATGGCCGCGTCCTTCATGTCCTCGGGGCGCGCGCTGCGCAGCGATTCCAGCGCCTGGCGGATCGAGGCCACCGGCCCTTTCAGCGCATGGGCGTTTTCCTCGGCCGCTTCCCGGATGGCGCTGGCGGCGCGCCGCATCGTATCGACAAGCCGATCCATCGCGGCGGCGATCGGCTGCAGCTCCTGCACCGGGGTCAGATCGGCGAAGCGGACCGAAGGCTCTATGTTGGTCTCGCTCATCCGGCGCGCCAGGCTGCCGAAGCGCCGCAAGGCCTGCCAGATCGAAAGGCCGGCCCACACCGACAGCACCGCCATGATGACGTAGAACAACGCCGCCCAGCGCAATTCCGGCGCGCTGGAGAACGGCTTGGTGAGAGATGCGATGACCGGGTCTTCGGGGTAGGAGGTGACCACCAGCCAGCAGCCCTGCTCGGTATGGAAGGGCGTCAGTGAGGTCAGCAGCTCCGTGACGCCGGTCGGGCTTTCGAACTGCGCGGCCAGCGGCCGGTTGCCGGCGCAGCTTTCCGTCGCCTTCAGCAATTGGCCGGACGCGATCAGCGCCTCGCGCTCGACCGACAATTGCTCGGCCGTCACGTGCGGTGCGCTCGCGATGTAGAAATAGCTGGAGGCATCCTCCGCCGGGCGCAGCAGCAGCTTCAGGTACAATTCGCCGCGGCTGACCGAATCCAGCAGATCCTGCGCCTCGACCGGCGCGCGCTGCCCGGCGGCGATCAGCTTCTCCTGCAAGGCTTGCGCTGCGAGGCGGCCCTGGATCTGGAGGTTGGTCACCATGAGCTGCTTGCGCTCGGCATCGGCCTGCTCGAACCGGCCATAGAGCAGCGCCGGCACGATCAGGAACACCGCCGACACCACCATCAGCTTGACGGTAACGGAGGAGCGGATGCGCTCAGGCTTGGCCATCTGGCGCCCCTTCGCGCCACCGATATCCGAAGCCGGGGACCGAGACGATGGCGGCGAACTGGTCGTCGACATCGCAGAATTTCTGCCGGATGCGCTTCACCAGCGTGCGGACGTTGGCACGGTAGCCTTCCGAGCCGGAGCCGGCGATGAAGCTTTCGCCCTTCAATACGTCATAGAGCTGGCGGTAGCTGACATCGCCGTGCGCGCGGGCCAGGCGCTCGGTCACCCGGAACTCGCCGAGGGTCAGGGAAACCGGGCTCTCGTTCCACTTGGCCTGATGGATCGCGGGCTCGATCAGCAGCGGGCCGCGCTTCAGCATCGCCGCGGGTATGCCGCCGTCGCGGCGATTGCCGGCCAGCACCAGCTCGATCCGCTTGCGCAAGACCGAGAAGCTGCGGGTCTTGGAGATGAAATCGACCGCGCCCGCCTCCAGCGCCGCCTCTTCGTAGAACACGTCGTCGTGCGAGGTCAGCAGCAGCGCCGGCGCCTTGCAGCCGAGCTTGCGCAGCCGGTCGAGCAGATCGACGCCGGTCATGCCCGGCAGGCGCCAATCCAGGATCAGCAGATCGGTGCGGGCCATTCCTGGAATGCCGCCGATCGCCGATTCCGGTCGTTCGAAATGCGTGGCCGAAAATCCCGCTCCGGCCAGATTGTTGATGAGAACTTTCGCGAATACGTCATCGTCTTCGACGACGACCAGCATCGGCTCGCCCGACATTTCAGCTCCGGCGCAGTTTTCCGTAACACGCGTCGACGACGGTGCCTTCCGGTGTCTTGGCCGGATCGGCCGCGTCGCTCGCAGCCGGCGCGCCCGCCGACGGCGTTTCTGCTGCCGCCGCGGCGGCGGCCGTTGCGGATTCAGCGGTCGGCGCCACCGTCAAGACCCGCTCGTCGGAGGTCGCCATATCGAGAAAGAAGAACACGTCGAGGCCGCAATCGCCACCCTGATAGACCCAGACCGTGGAGGCCGCCCGCTGTTCGATGCGCGCCGGCGCGCCCATCAAGGCGCTCACTTCCGACTCGCTCTTGCCCATCAGTTCCGAGGCCGTATAGACGGGCGCCGGCGGGGCAGGCTCCTCCACCACTGGCGGGTCCTGGACCGGCTGCTTGGAGGTGTTGGTCGGTGCCTTGTGCTTCGTCTCGGCGACCACTTCCTCCTGCGGACGAACCGCTGGCTGCGTGGGCGCCCGGCGCACTTGCTCCGGCGTCGTTGCCATCCGCGCATCGTCAGGCTCGACCGGCTGCACGCAGCCGCTTGCAAGCAACGTCACCGACAGCAGCGTCGCGCCCAGTGCGGCACGCGCCAGATTGGACCGTCCCCTCTTCATGTCAGCGATCATAGTGCACATGCACAATCATTCCAGTCCTTTTGCACTACAATCATTTGTGACGAGCAGTTAAGAGAGCAAGCGAACCCGCTCCCGTCGAATCTTTCTCACACAATCCGGTGAAGATGGGAAAAGAGTGCGGCACGAGATCGCGGCGTGCGACGACCTGAATCACCAGACCGTGCGCCTGCAGCCCGGCCACTACCGATATCTGGCCCACGCCGACAACCCCATTCGACCGGGGCGGCGGGTTTCGCAGAATCCGGCCCCGCCCAGAGCCCTCCTCACCCAACGCCTCCCACCGGATCGGCGCCGACCGCCCTGTGCCCCGAAGCGCAGCAGCGGTCGGGGTGCAACAGTCTCGCGAGGGAATTGTTCCATCAACTAGCCCCCCCTATTGGCCTGTCGCAAACACCGATACGAATCGCGTGCCAACCGCTCGGCCGGCGCCAGGCCACTGAAAGAACGGCCGAATTGCCAAGAGACTACCCGGTCACGCCAGCGCGGCGGCGAGCCGGCGGCAAATACTGCCGGCAGGAGGAGACGGAAGAGAGAGGTGAAGTCCGGTTGTGCCGGACTTGCCTGGCCGGTCGGCCGGGCGAATTATCGGGCTGGGACAAATATCCGGGCTCGGGGACCATGCCGGCACAAAGCGGGATGAAGGTAGACCAGCCGATCGCCTTTCCAGCCGATGTCAGCTTGACGCCTCTCACGGGGCAGCCGCGGCGACCTCGCGGAGATCTTCCGCAACGAGTGGCATGGTTCGCCGGTGCCCGTGCACTGGATTTGTCAGCCGTACTGAGGCCAATGTGCTGCCGGGGCCGATCGGCACCGGATTGATCGCGCAGCTGGTTGAACCAGGTGGGCCGCCGATCACCATCGACATGTTGATCGCCGAACCGAGCATCGCCGCACCTGCCTCTGCTGCCGGAGCTGCAGGCCCTTCCTCGGGTACCTCGATGGCGGGCCGCCGCCAATGACGGCCGCGCGCGAGGATCTGCTGATCGTCGAGCGCATCGCCGAGATCGAGGCGGCGGCGCGGGCCGCCGGGCCGGGCTAGATCTCGATCTGTGTTCCCAACTCGACCACGCGGTTGGGCGGGATGTTGAAGAAGTCCATGGCGCTGGTGGCGCTGCGCGACATCCAGGCGAACACATGCTCGCGCCACATTGCCATGCCGGGCTTGCTGCTGGGGATCACCGTCTCGCGGCTGAGGAAATAGGAGCTTTGCATCGGATCGCAATGCAGGCCCTTCTGCTGGGTCTTGCGCAGAGCCTCGGGGATGTTCGGCTCTTCCATGAAGCCGTAGCGCAGCAGCACCCGGTAGAAGTTCTTGGGCAGCGTGGTCAGCTCGTAGCGCTGGTCCTCCGGCACATAGGGGATCTCCTCGAACCGCACCGTCAGCACCACCACCTGCTCGTGCAGCACCTTGTTGTGCTTGAGGTTATGCAGCAGCGAGCCAGGCGTGCCGGTTGCCGTGCCGGTCATGAAGATCGCGGTGCCCGGCACGCGCGGCACGCGGTCGGAGACGGCGTTGAGAAAGGTTTCGAGTTCCAGCGAATCCTTGCTGACCCGCTCCCACAGCAGCGCACGCCCGCGCTTCCAGGTGGTGAGGACGAGGAAGATGATGAAGCCGATCGCCAGCGGGAACCAGCCGCCATGGGCGATCTTGGTCAGGTTGGCGGTGAAGAAGCTGAGATCGACGAACAGGAAAATGCCGATCACCAGCCCCAGCACGATCGGCTTCCATTTCCACATCAGCGCCGCCACGATCGAGAGCAGCAGCGCGTCGATGATCATGGTGCCAGTGACGGCGATGCCGTATGCGGCAGCCAGATGGGTCGATGATTTGAAGCCGAGCACCAGGAAAGCGACGAAGGTCGCCAGCATCCAATTGACGAAGGGCAGATAGATCTGCCCCATCTCCGAAGCCGAGGTGTGGATGATCTGCATGCGCGGCAGATAGCCGAGCTGGATCGCCTGGCGGGTCACGGAAAAGGCGCCGGTGATGACGGCCTGCGAGGCGATCACGGTCGCCACGGTGGCAAGGCCCACCATCGGCAACCCCGCCCATTCCGGCGCCATGCGGAACAAGGGATTGTCGATGGCGTCGGGCACCCGGATGATGAGCGCGCCCTGGCCGAAATAGTTGATCAGCAGCGCCGGCAGGACCAGGACGAACCACGCGACGCGGATCGGGAAGCGCCCGAAATGTCCCATGTCGGCATAGAGCGCCTCCGACCCCGTCACCACCAGCACGACCGAGCCCAGCGCCAGGAACGCTTTCCAGCCGTCGAGCACGAAGAACTTCGCGGCATAGTACGGATTGAGCGCCAGCAGGACGCGCGGATGGTCCATGATGTTGATCACGCCAAGAACGGTCAGGGTGATGAACCAGAGCAGCATGACCGGGCCGAACAAGGCGCCGACCCGCGCCGTGCCGTTCTTCTGGAACGCGAACAGCACGATCAGGATGATGAGGGTGAGCGGCACGACATAGGCATCGAGGCCGGGCGCCGCCACCTGCAGGCCCTCGACCGCGCTCAGCACCGAGATGGCAGGCGTGATCATGCTGTCGCCGTAGAACAAGGCGGCGGCGAAGATGCCGATGACGACGATGATGGGCGTCAGGTTCGAGCCGTGCGTGAGGCGCGTGGCCAGCGCCAGCATCGCGAGGCTGCCGCCTTCGCCCCTGTTGTCGGCGCGCATGATGATGGCGACGTATTTCGCCGTCACGATCAGCATGATGGCCCAGAAGATGAGCGAGAGCACGCCCAGCACATGCGGCTCGTCCGGCGTCAGCGGATGCGCACCGGCGAATGACTCCTTCATCGCGTAAAGCGGCGAGGTGCCGATATCGCCGAAGACAACGCCGATGGCGCCGAGCGCGAGGGCAACAGCGCTCTTGTGTTTGGGCGTGGTTGTATCCACGGATCTTGGCCTGAACCTGCTCTTTGATGCCCCGGTTGTCGCGCCGGCCAAACTTGCTGGCGGCGCGGTGCAAAATAAGGGACGCTATTTAGGTCGGTATTGCACCCCTGGCAAGCGCCCAACGCGGTCCAGGTGCCGTTGCTATCAAGCAAACCGTTGTTGCAATTGCATAATTCTCATGGAAGCCAGTCCATAAACGGGTCGAAACAGCGTCGAAAGAAGCCGTCGAGGGCGTTCCGGCGCGCCGCAAATCCAGGTAAAAGAGCGCCCGAGATATCGCCCGACAGCACCCCTTCGGAGGAACCAGATGGTCCGGCAGGCCCCCAATCCAACCAAGCAGAATCAATTCTACCCGTTCGGCGAGCGGCCGATGCCACCCACCAAGAACGGCAAGCCGGTCAACCCGGCTGTGGTGCCGCTGCACGACGTGAGCCCGCTGCCCGATGGCGCGAAGTTCGTGGTGGTCGGCGCCGGCATGCACGGCATGTCGACCGCCTATCACCTCGCCAAGTACCTGAGCGAAAGCGGCAAGGGCAAAGGCTCCGATGTCGTGCTGATCGACAAGGCCGGCCCCGGCGCCGGCGCGACGGGCCTCGCCTGCGGATGCGTGCGCAACCTCTACATGACCAAGCCGCTGCACGCGATCTTGCGCGAGAGCGTGAAGGTGTGGAAGTCCGATCCGGTGAATTTCGGCTTCCAGCAGGTCGGCTACGTCTCGGTCGGCGAAGCCAACCAGGAGAGCGACTACATCGCCCTGCACAAATCGCAGAACGATCAGGGCTATCCGTCCGATCTCTACATGGGCAAGGACGCCCGGAACTTCCTGAAGAGCATCTGGCCGGATTTCAATACCGAGCGCGCGGACCTGGTGCTGCACGAGAAGCCGTCGGGCTATGCAGGCACCCACATGGCGGTCTGGGGCCTCGACCAGAAGTGCATGCAGTACGGCGTGCGCCGCTGCTACGGGCCGGAGGTCATCGGCTACGAGATGCAGAACGGCCGCGTCACGGCGGTGAAGACCGACAAGGGCGATGTGAAGTGCGACGTCGTGGTGATCGGCGCCGGCGCCTGGACGCCCAAGCATTGGGAATGGCTGGGCAAGGGCGCCAAGCTCGATCTCAAATACAAGGACGGCCGCGTCGCCAAGGAACACGACATGTGGACCTATTGGCGGCTGCTCGAAGGCGAGGTCTATCTGCCGGAGGGCGTTGATTTCCGCACCGCGCAGGACCGCGACAGCCCGGTGCTGCATGTCGAGCTGATGAATACGCCGGTGGTGACCGAAGACGGCCGCGAATTCCCCGACAAGCACTTCTATATGTATGCGCGCTACGCGGCCGAGCGTGTCGGCGCACCGGGCATCCAGGGCGGCACGATCCCGATCAAGATCGGCGGCAAGGCGGAGGTCGAGCCCTACGGCCACCTGAACGACAAGTACCAGGCCGACGACTGGTTCGCGGATTATTACTGCGCGACGCTCAGCTATCTGTTCGGGCGCTTCAAGGGCTCGCGCAAATTGTTCAAGGAGCGGCGCAACGGCGGCATCGGCGCCTTCACGCCGGACAACGTGCCGGTGTTCGACTGGGCCGCGCCCAACGCCTGGATGATCGCGGATTCCAACCACGGCTTCAAAATGATCGGCGTCGGCGAGTTGTCGGCACGCCACCTGACCGGCGGCCCGCTGCCCGACGAACTGAAACCCTTCAGCCTGAAGCGCTACGCCGACGGCTGGACCTATGGCGGCGGCAATTCCAACTGCCCGTGGGTGTGATTCAGAAGCCAGAAGTCAGAGGTCAGAAGTCAGAGGGGACTGAGCCCCTAATCTCATTTCCCTTCCCCCCTTGCGGGGGAAGGATGCGAAGCCTTAGCGAGCAACGCGAGCTTAGGCGGAGCTGGATGGGGGGGTGGCGCACCGACAGGTGCGCGCGCTCGATAGAGTGCCAAACGCCCGGGCGCCGCATCGCCCCCATCCTTCCCAGGGGCGCGCCGTCTGCAGGCAAGCAAGAAGCGGGAAGCTGACCGCGTGGCACGGCGGTAGAAGTCGCCGCATGACCTCGCCCACTCCCGCCCGCATGAGCCTCCTCGACTGGTGCCTGCTGCTGACCCTCTCCATCCTGTGGGGCGGGTCGTTCTTCTTTAATGGCGTGGCGGTGAAGGCGTTGCCGCCTTTCACCATCGTGCTGCTTCGGGTCGCGGTCGCCGCCGCCGCGCTCCACGTCGTGCTGCGAGCCACGCGCACGGCGATGCCGTGGGATGGCAGGATATGGCGCGCGTTCTTCGGCATGGGGCTGCTCAACAACGCGATTCCGTTCTCGCTTATCGTGTGGGGGCAGACCCATATCGCCAGCGGCCTTGCCTCGATCCTCAACGCGACCACGCCCTTGTTCACCGTGCTGGTGGCGCATGCACTGACCGCCGACGAGCGATTGTCCAAAGGCCGCATCCTCGGCGTGTTGCTGGGATTGTGCGGTGTCGTCGCGCTGATCGGACCGCAGGCGCTGGTCGGCCTCGGCCACGATGTGCTCGCACAGCTCGCCGTCCTGGGTGCCGCCCTCTCCTATGGCTTTGCCGCGATCTTCGGGCGGCGCTTCAAGCGCATGGGGGTGCCGCCGCTCGCCACTGCCGCCGGGCAGGTCACCGCATCCAGCGCGCTGCTGCTCCCGATTGCTTTGATCGTCGATCGGCCCTGGACTCTGCCGTGGCCGGAGCTGCCGGTATGGGCCGCGATCCTTGGCCTGGCGCTGCTCGCCACGGCGGTCGCCTACATCCTGTTCTTCCGGATCCTCGCGTCGGCGGGTGCGGTGAACCTGATGCTGGTCACGTTCCTGATACCGGTCAGCGCAATCCTGCTGGGCAGCGGGTTTCTCGGCGAGTCGCTGGCGCCGATGGATTTCGTCGGCATGGCGCTGATCGGCCTCGGCCTCGCCGCGATCGACGGGCGGCTGGCGACGCTGCTACCGCACCTCCGCGCCCGCGCTTCCGAGCGATGAGCGCCACAACGCCAGGAAATTCTCCTGGGTCTGCTTGTCGAGCCCGATCAGCAGCGCCGGCGACAAAGCGATCGGCCGCAGGGTCGGTACCTCGCTGGACGCGACCAGCCCACTCGGCGCCGGCTCGTCGAACGGCACGATGAGCCCGCTCTCGGTCAGCAGCCGCCGGCCCTCGTCCGACAGCGCGAAATCGATGAACTGCCGGGCCAGCTCGGGATGCTCCGCGCGTTTCGGGATGAGCGCTGCGCGCGCCAGGATCAGTGTGTAGTCGGTCGGCGCCACCACGCCGATCCGGCGATCCCCCGCCGCCCGCGCGAGAGCGTACGAGCCGAGCATGTTGTAGGCGATGAGGAAGCGCCCCGACGCCACGTCGTCGATGATCTCCGCCGAGCAGCAGGTCGCCACCACCTTGTTCCGACCGAACGCTTCGAGCAGGCGGCCGAAGGTGGTCGCCTGCTGGGCATCGACGAAAGCGAACATGTAGCCGACGCCGGAGCGCTCGATGTCGTAGGTCGCGAGCTTTCCGACGAAGGGATTGTCAGCCGGCCGCAGCAGATCGATCAGATCGAAGCGCGAATGCGGCACCTGCGCTTCCGGCACGAGATCGCGGTTATAGACGATGACCGCGGGCTCGTACGTCAGGCCCACCACCTCGTCTCGCCACTTTGCCCAGGCGGGCAGCGCCTGCACCTGCGCCGAATGGTTCGGCTGCGCGCAGCCGTCATTGGCGAGCTTGACCTGCTGATCGATCGACGAGCTCACCACCAGATCGGCCGCCGGCGCGCCGCTGCTGCATCCGCTCTCCGCCAGCTGGTAGAGCTCATTGGTCGTGATTTCCCGGTAGCGGATCGCGACATCGGGCACGCGCTTGGCGAAGGCCTCCAGGATCGGCGCGAACACCTCGGTATCGGTCGAGCCGTCGATGGTGAGGGTCGCGCTCGCGTTCTCGAGCCAGGCGCCGAACTGGCTGACGCGCGTCTCGGTCAGCACATCCTGCGCTTGCGCCGGCGACGCAAGCAACGCCAGCACCGTCGCAACCAGAGCCAGCGACATCGCACGTGGCTGTCGAAGCGCGCAGTTC
>DASYRS010000206.1:0-5172 GCA_036004205.1 Dongiaceae bacterium | reverse complement strand
TGACCTCGATGAGGCAGGCAGTGGAATTCGCCAAAGGTGTGCGCAAGGGCTATCTGGTCCATAAGTTTCTTACGGGACGATGTCCGTCTGACCCGGGCGAAGGCCAGGAAAGGCCAAAGCTGAGTCCGCTACTTAGCGCTCGCGCGCTGCGCGCCCGCAGGGCGCGGCCCCCTCACCCAGCTTCGGCTAATCTCGCTCGCGCTCGCTAAGCCTTCGCAGCCCTCTCCCGCGAGGGGAGAGGGGAATTCCTCTGTGAGATTTGATTTGGATCAGAACTGCCTGAGCAACCGATCCAGGTAGTCGCGTTCGATCTTCGGGCGGTCGGGCTGGTTGCGGCGTTGGCGGAGTTCTTCGAAGATCCGGCGGCTGCGGTCGACGTCCGGGATCTTCGGCAGGATGTCGGAGCCTTCGCGGGCGGTGGCGTCGCCGCCGGGGCCTTCGTCGTCGCTGAGGGCGCGGCCGAACGGATCCATCGGGTCGCGCTGGCCGGGGCCGCGCTGCGCGCCCATCTGCTGGCGCATCGCCTGGTTCATCTGCTGCAGGCCCTGCTGCAACTGCTCGAGCGCGTCGTTCTGCGCCTGGGCGGCATTGTCGAGATCATCGCCACGCAGCGCGTCGGTCGCGCCGCGCATGAACTGCTCGGCCTGGCCAAGGCCCTGCGGGATGTCGCCGGTTGCGTTGCCGAAGCGCCGCATCAGCTCGCCGAGCTGCTGGCGCAGCTGTTCCTGCGCCCCGGCGCCATTGCCGTTGGGCTGGCCCTGGCCGTCGCCCTGGCCCTGCCCTTCGCCCATGCCTTCGCCGGACTGGTCGCCCGGCTGCTGGCCGCGCTGGCGGCGGAAGGTGTCCTGCAGCAATTGCTGCTGGCCCTTCATGATCTTGCCGAGATCGTTCAGCATGCGCTGCGCCTCGCCGTTGCCGCCCTGGCCCTGCATCGGCATGCCCATCTGCAGGTTCTCCAGCATGTTCTGCAGCTGCTGCAGCATCTGCTGGGCGGAATCGCGCGCGCCGTTCTGCGCCATGCGCCGCGCCTGGTTCAGCATCTCATTCAAATCCTGCTGCGAGAGCTGGAGGGCGTTGGGATTGAGCTGGCCCATCGGCATGCCCTTCTGCATGGCCTGGGCAAGCTGCTCCTGCATCTGGCGCAGATACTCGTTCATCGCCTGCTGCAGCTCGTTCATCAGGCGCTCGATCTCCTCGTCGGAGGCGCCGCGGGCGAGCGCGTCCTCGAGCTCGCGCTGCAGGCGCCGCAGCTCGCGCATCGCCATGCTGACGCCGCCATCCTCGAGCGCCAAGGCGGTGTCCCACATCAGCTGCAGGACGTTGCCAAGCTCGGCCTTGTCCATCGGGCCCGAGGTCATGCGCTTGACCATGAAGTCGAGCGCCAGGAAGGTCGTGACGTTGCCGTCGAACGCATCGGGCTGGGTCAGCAGCTGCACCAGCCTGCGGGCGACCTGCAGCGCGCTCTCGCCCGCATCCTTGGCCAGGCGCTTGCGCTGCTCGATGATGGCGCGCGCCACCGGGTGATAGAACTTGCGCTCCGGCAGGGTCATCGCGACCGGCGCCGAGGCGCCGATCTGGCCCATCGCGTCGCGCGCCACCGCGCGCAATTCGACCTGCAATCCCGCCCACGGATGGGCGGTCAGGTCCTGGTAGCTGGCGCCCTTGACCTGGCGCGGATCGGCGCCACCGATGGTCAGAGGCAGGTCCATCGTTTCCTTGCCCTGGGTGATCGACAGGCGCATGTCGGCGACGCCGAAATCGTCCTTGCCGCCATAGACCACGTGCAGCACGCCGCGCTCAGTCGCGCGCGGATCCTGCAGCGCCGCGGTCGGCGGCAGATCGGGGCGCAGGTCGATCGGCCAGCCGACATCGAGCCCGCCGCCGGCGATGCCGATCCGGTCGCCTTCCTTCAGGACCAGCTCGGCGCGCTGGGTCTCGGCATCCAGCATCTGCATCGGCTTGGAGGCATTGTTGGCGCTGAGATTGGCGGCCGCGCCGAGGCCCTGGATCTGCACCAGCAGCTTGCTGCCGACCGGAACCTCGATCGGCGTCGCTTCGCCTTCCGCCGGCGCGGCGGCGGGATCGGCCTTGAGGGCGATCGGCGCGAGGCGGGTGTAATCGGGCGGGGTGATCCAGGCTTCGACCACGATGGCGGAGAGGTCGGCGGCGCCGCGCGGCTGGGGCACCACCGAGGCCATCAGGCGGCTGCCCGATTGCTCCCAGGCGATGCCGATTCCAAGCGCCAGCAGCAGCACGGCGAGGCCGCGCAGGGCGATCGGGTCCTTGCGCGCCAGCTCGCTCTTGGGCGCCGCCAGGGCCAGATCGCCGAGGCCCGCCAATAACTTCTTTTGATGATGCGCCCACAGGACGGTGGCCCAGGGGTCGACCAGGTTGCTGGCCTGGCGGTCGGTGAGATGGGTCAGCGGCCGGTGGGCGAGGCCACTATCCGCCTCCAGCCGGCGCAGGGCATCGCCCCGGACCGGCACGCGCCAGCGGCGAAAGCCGTACCACAAGGCCGCGACCAGGGCGGACCCGAACAGGGCCAGCAGCCCCCAATGCAGCCAGAGCGGCAGCACGGCGAAGACATCGAACAGGCTGAGGATGACGAAAACGGCGGCAACGGCCAGCGCCGGAGCCAGGGCCCGGCCGATCTGCTCCAGGACCATCAGGCCCCAGGCTGCCCCGGCCCAGGCACGCACGCGCGCGGGCAGGGCCGCCATTGGGTTTGGCGCGGCCTGTGAGCGCAGCGATGGCCTAGGGTCTTGCATGGGTAGCGCCGGCTTTCCCGTCGGAATCTAGCCCAAATATGTTAACAATGTAGCCGAGGATTTGTTCGTTTACGAGAGCCAGTCAGGAATTTTATCTAGATCGATAATGTGGTCATAAGATGGCCGCGGCCGGACGATGTCGTACCGGTCGCCCCGGACCAGCACCTCGGCTGCCGGCAGGCGGGTATTGTAGGTCGAGGACATGACCGACCCATAGGCCCCGGCGGTCTCGAACGCCACCAAATCCCCCGGTTTCACCGGCGGCAGCGGCCGTTGCTCGGCGAACCGGTCGCCGGTCTCGCAGATCGGCCCGACCACGTCGCAGGGCTCGATCCGCGCATCCTTGGCGGGTTCGGCGACCGGGATGATACCGTGATAGGCGTCGTAGAGGCTGGGCCGGATGAGGTCGTTCATCGCGGCGTCGACGATCACAAATTTGCGACTGACGCCTTCCTTGACGTTGATCACGCGCGCGACCAGCAGGCCGGCATTGCCGACGATGCTGCGCCCCGGCTCGATTTCTATTTTCGTGCCCAGGGGCACGATGAGCTCCTTCACCAGCACGGCGTAGTCCTCGAGGCCGATGGTCGGCTCGTCGCGATAGGAGATGCCGATGCCCCCGCCGAGGTCGATGCGCTCGACGGTCAGTCCGGCCTTGCGCAGGGTCCGCGCCAGCTCCGCGATCTTGGCGAAGGCGGCACGATAGGGCGCGATGTCGGTGAGCTGCGAGCCGATATGGACGGCGAGCCCGAGGATCCTGATGCCCTTCATGCGCGCCGCGGCGGAATAGAGCTGCGCGGCGTGGTCGATGTCGATGCCGAACTTGTTCTCCGCCTTGCCGGTGGAGATCTTGGCATGGGTCTTGGCATCGACGTCGGGATTGATGCGCAGGGTGACCGGCGCGGTCACGCCCATCCGGACCGCGACGTCGCTCAGCGTCTCCAGTTCGCCGAAGCTCTCGACGTTGAACTGATAGATGCCGGCCGCGAGCGCGGCCTCCATCTCCAGCTCGGTCTTGCCGACGCCGGCGAACACGATCTTGTCGGCGGGAATGCCGGCCTTCAGCGCCCGATGCATCTCGCCGACCGAGACCACATCCGCGCCGGCGCCGAGCCGGCCGAGGGTGCGGATGACAGCCTGGTTGGAATTGGCCTTCAGCGAGTAGAAGACGTTGACGCCGAGCGCGCCCAGGGTCCTGACGTAGGCCTGGTAATTGTCGGTCAGGACCACGGTCGAATAGCAATAGAACGGCGTGCCGATTTGCTCCGCGATGCGCCGCAGGGGGACCTCTTCGACGTGCAATTGGCCGTCGATATAAGGGAAGTGAGTCATGGCGGGAGGTGGCCGTTCCGGCTGGAGGTGTCGTTGGTCCTTGCCCCGGTAACTTGCTTGAACGGAGAGGGGCGCGGCAAGAGGATTTCGCGCGCGCCGGACCACGGAAAAACCCCCTAGGCAGGGTGCGCCGCGCCCCTGTCAGCGTCGGCGAATGCTTTAGGCGATCCCCAGCGCGGACTTGGCCGCGGCCCAATAGGCCTTGCGCGCTTCCAGCCCGTTGGTTCCGCCATTGATCCGCTTGGTGATGGTCTTGAAATCCTCGTCGTCGTTATCGCCGGCGTTGCTGTCCGCCAGTTCGTTCAAGCCGTGGGACTTCCAGAACTGGGCCGCCGCCAGGGCCGATTCCGGCGGTCTCAACAGCAAATCGGGTTGCTGATCCAGCGGCAGGTTGATCGCCGATCCGGTCGATACATAATTCGACTTGCCGGTCAGCTGGATCAGCCCGCGTCCGCGATACTTGAAGCCATCGCCGCTGGCCTCATCGCCGTTGCCCAGGCGATTGGCATAGACGCGGTTGCCGAGCCTCTCCTCGTTGTGCGCGTATTGCTGCGCGACCTGCAGGGTTGGAAAGCGGCTCGGCCACACCTCCATGAGGCGCGAGGCCGAGTAGTTCAGGCTTTCGACCAGATGCTTGAATTCGCCCGATTCATGGGCGAGCTGCGCCACGAACGCGGCGATGCGCTGGGGCGTGGAAATATCGAAACGCGTCATCGCGACATTGAGCGCCGCGGCCCAGACATCGAAGTCCGGGCAATGCGGCACGATTTGTCTGAGCTGAGCGGTGGTGATTGGCATGTTCGCCTCCCTGTAATGTGGTGGCAGACACCGCTCGGAGGATTCCTCCGAGCTCCCAACTTTTAGTAGTTTATGGCGGCGTTGTCACGACCTATCGGGCCCGCGGGCGTCCCGAGGGGGTGGCGCCGCTAATTGAACACGCCGGTCTGCGGGTCGGTGTTCTTCGGATATTGCTGCGGGAACTCGTCGGTCTGCGGCGGGGGCAGAACCGGCGCGCCCTTGCGCCCACAGGCAGCAGGCGCCAGGGCCAAGGCCCCCAGCAGCGCCGCCAGCA
>DASYRS010000205.1:0-4460 GCA_036004205.1 Dongiaceae bacterium | reverse complement strand
GGCAAGGACAAGGCGATCGTTAACCTGACCAAGGAAACTCTGGAACAAATGCCGGCCTACGAGACTTCAAATAAGTAACCGACCTGCCAAAGCGTGCAGGAGAGCAGGCGGGCTCCGGCCCGCCTGTTTTCGTTTTTCAGTGTGAAGAGAGGAGGCAAGAAATGTCTCGACGCGCCAAAGTCAGCAACACCGAACGGGCCTATGACGATCTGGTGGATGAGTTCTCCAACCTGGTCGAGGCCATGGAAGACGTATTCTCGGCGGCGAAAGAGGACGGCAGCGAGAAGCTTTCCGAACTCAGGGACCAGGCCGAGGTCAGCCTCAGGAAGGCACGCGCGCGGCTGGGCGCGGTGGAGAAGACCGCAATCGCCAAGGCCCGCAAGATCGCGTCCGACTCCGACGACTACGTGCACGAGAACCCATGGACCGCGATCGGCGTCGGAGCCGGCGTGGGATTGCTGCTCGGCCTGCTGATCGGACGGAAATGAGCGTTCGGCTGGGCGAGCGCGACACCGTGCGCGCGACCGACGGCATCGTCCGGTCGGGTCGGCGCATGCTCGCCATCCTGGTGAGCATGGCACGAACCCGGCTCAACCTGCTGGCGGTCGAGCTGATGCAGGAGAAAAGCCGGATCTGGCTGCTGCTGGTGTTGACGGCGCTAGCCTTGATCTTCGCGTCGATGGCCCTGCTGATGCTCTCGCTGCTGGTGGTGGTCGCGTTCTGGGAGGAGAGCCGGCTTCTGGCGATCGGATGTCTGCTCGCGCTGTATATCGCGGCGACGGTTGCGACGCTCGTCGTGCTGCGGCGGAAGGCGAAGATGGGATCGAACCTGTTCGCGGGCACCCTGCACGAACTCTCGAAGGACTCGGCCGCTCTCGAAGAGGAGCTCGAAGCGGCGGACGTGGACTTCGATTTCGAGCGCAGGCCCGGCCGTGGCTAGTTTTCCGAGCAACGCGGCGGATCTGGAGCAATGCCGGCGCGTGCTGATCGCGCGCGCCGCGTTGGAGCGTCACGCGATGCGTGACGCGACGGAGAATTTGCAGATCGCGACCGACCGGATCGCGCGGATTGCAACGCTCGGCATCAGCCTGGTGCGGCGCTATTGGCTGCCGGCCGGCGTGCTGCTGGCGAGTGTGCTGTTCAAGCGCGCGCGCCCGGTGCTTCGCGCGGCGCGGACCGGGCTTGCGATCTGGCAGACGGCGCGACTGCTGCGCAACGCACGTCGATAGCAGGCGCAACGACTCCGAAATTCATCTGTTTATATGAGAGCACGGCATAGCGATGCCGTCGTCTCTATGAACACAGCATATGAGGAGCCGCCATGAATAAGGATCAGGTTGAAGGCAACTGGAAGCAGCTGAAGGGCAAGGTCAAGGAGCAGTGGGGCAAGCTGACCGACAACGACCTTACCGTCGTGGAAGGCAACATGGATCAGCTCGCCGGCCGGGTGCAGGAGCGCTATGGCATCCAGCGCGACGAGGCGGAAAAGCAGATCAAGGAATTCCGCCGGCGTAACGAGGACCTGTGGCCCTAGATTGAACTGAACGGCGTAACGAAAACGGCCCGCATTGTGCGGGCCGTTTTCATGTGATCGGCTTGCTCAGAAGATGGTTCTGGCCGGGCCGCCCTTTTGCAGCGCGCACACCATCAGCGCCACCAGCAGCATGATCAGGGAGATGCCGAACAGCAGCTGCCCGATCGCGCCGGCGGTCGGAGAAAAAGCGCCGAAGCCGAGGATGCCGAAACCGATCGTCGTGACCAGAAACAGAATGACCCACCGCATGGCGACCTCCCCAAGAAGACCGGACCAGACGAATCAGTGGAACAGAAGCCAGATGATGATCAGGATTGGAATTGGCACGCCCAACAGCCAAAGCAACGCGTAGCGCATGGCGTGTCCCTTTTGCCGGGTCCCGGGCCGCGTCATCCCGACGCGCCGCCGGATTGCCAGAAAAACCCAGATGAGGGCGCTTTGTTCCGGCGTCGCTACGCCGGTTCGCGCGAGCGCGCGGCGGTCTCGGATGCCGCCGGTGACGCGCGCTCCTCGGCCCCGCCCGGCCGTACGGATTCGAGGCGGAAGACCAGCGTGCTGATCGTGCCGGGCGGCCCGGAGATCGTGATCTCGCCGCCGAGCTGGCGCGTGAAGGCTTCGATCAGGGTCTGGCCCATGCTGCCGGGCAGTTCGCTCTCGCTCGCGCGGTCGCTCTGGCCGACCCCGTCATCGGCGATG
The DNA here is from genome assembly GCA_036004205.1 of Dongiaceae bacterium. Lineage (GTDB taxonomy): Bacteria > Pseudomonadota > Alphaproteobacteria > Dongiales > Dongiaceae > Dongia_A. Next base: position 2,230 of record DASYRS010000205.1, on the reverse strand, counting down.
ACCAGCTTGGCCATGCCACCGTTTTCCCGCGTGATGCGGACGGAAATGGCGCCGGGCCGCTGATTGGGAAAAGCATGCTTGAAGGAGTTGGTGAGGATTTCGGTGGTCAGCAACGCCAGCGGAACGGCGCGGTCGCCGGTCACCCGGACATGCGGAATCTCGACGCTGAGGCGCACGCGCCGCGGCGGTACGCCCGAGCCGTCCTGCAGCAGGCTGCACAGATTGGTCATGAAGGGATGCAGGTCGACCTCCTGCATGTCCTGGCTTTCGTAGAGATGCCGGTGCACCAGGGCGAGCGCGTTGATGCGCATCTGCACGTCGGCGAATGCCTGCTTCACGGCATCGCCGCGCGGGATGCGGGCATAGAGATTGAGCAGGCTGGTCACGGTCTGCAGGTTGTTCTTCACCCGGTGGTGGATCTCGCGCAGCATCATCTGCTTCTGCGCCAAGGACTGGCGCAGGTCCGCCTCGCGCTCATCCAGCCGGATCGCCATCTCGCGCAGCGTCTCGGCGAGATCGCGGAATTCGGCCGGCGCGCCTTCGAACTCGCGCCGGACCGAAAGATCGCCGACACTCATCGAGCTGGCGGCCTCCGTCAGCCGGCCGATCCATTTGGTGACCAGTACGCGCGTGCCGATCAGGGCGGCCGCCATCGCCGCCACCGAGACGAACGCCAGCACGCCGATCTGAACCAGGAGGGAGGTGTAGAGCGGCTCGATCAGCCGGCCGGTCGGCTGACCCAGGAGCACGAACAGCTCCTTGTCGCCGATCACATTGACGGCGTAGTTGCGCTGGATGCCGTCCTGGCCGACCGAATCGAAGGTGCGGACAAAGCCGCCGACGACCTGCTTGATGGTCTCGGGATCTGGCAGGCCGGCCTGGGTGTCCACGCCCTGCGCCTTGGGCCCGACCAGGACATGCCCGGCGCGGTCGAGCAGATAGACCATGGCGTCGGGCGGCAGGCCGGGCTCCTGCCCGATCGAGGACAGCCACTCCAGCCGGATCGCCAGCGACAGGACGCCGACCGCCGCATTGCGGTCGCTCACCACCGGCGCTGCGTAGATGATGACGCCCTCCTGGAGGCGCGCGGCGTAGAGATAGCCGCTGACGGTGTCGCGGCGCGATTCCATGACCGTCTTGAACCAGTCCATGTCGGCGGCGTTGGCGGGTTGCGCCACCTCGTCCGACTGGCACACGGCCTCGCCCTTGGCGTTGCGCAGCACCGCCAGCGCGTACGCGGGATAGGGGCGGATCGCCGTCTCCAGCAGTTGTCCGCATTCCGACCCGCGCGAGGGCGTGGCCGCGACCGAAGCGACGATCGGCGGCTGGCGCGCCAGGTTCTGGATGATTCGGTTCGACTGCCACAGCAGGTTGGTTTCGTAGTTCGATGCCAGGGTCGCGAACCGCACGGTCGATTCATGCGCCTGGCGGACCTGGTCGCGATAGCGGTCGATGGCGGCGATGATGCCGAAGGCGCTCGGAACGACGAGGACGATCGCGAGCAACAGGATCAGCCGGTGACGCAGTGGCTGCAGAAGCTGGCCGAACATCACTGGTGGATTCCCCCAATTCACCGCCCTGGATCCGCCGGGGGCGCGAGGCTATGGGCCGCGCGCCCCCGGACCCAGGTGGCAAACAGGCTAGCCCGCCTGTCTGCTCTGTCGTGGCTGGCCAAAAAAGGACAAGGCCTGGGAGATTGTAACCTTCAACGTGTCGGGTTCGAAAGGCTTGGTGACGAGATAAGTCGGCTCCGGCCGTTCGCCGGTCAGCAGGCGTTCGGGATAGGCGGTCACGAAGATGACCGGCACCTTCATCGAATCCAGGATCTCCTTCACCGCCGTGAGGCCCGAGCCGCCGGGCCCGAGATCGATGTCGGCGAGGACCAGGCCAGGCTGGCCTTTCTGGGCGAGGCGCACCGCCTCGACCTGGCTGGATGCGATGCCGATGACCGAATGGCCCATGTCGCGCACCAGTCCGACGATGTCGAGCGCGATCACCGGCTCGTCCTCGATCACCAGGATGGAGGTCGCCATCTGCTCGTTGACCGACGACCAGGCGGAGGCCAGCAGGTCGGCGCCTTCCTCGTGCGAGATGCCGAGAATCTGCGCGGCGTCCTGAACCGAAAAGCCCTCGAGCGTTGTTAGCAGCAGAATCTGGCGTTCGGAGACCGGCAGGGCCTGCAGACGAGCCTCGACCGACAGATCGCTGAGGTCGCTCTCGCCGTCGTCCC
>DASYRS010000204.1:0-5959 GCA_036004205.1 Dongiaceae bacterium | reverse complement strand
AATGCCGGGCGGATCGACGGCCTCTCGGAATACGTCGTGTTCTTCCGTCTGGTCCTGCCTTTGGTGCGACCGGCGATGGCGACGGTCGCGATCTTTTCCATGATCCCGATCTGGAACGACCTGTGGTTCCCCCTGATCCTGGCGCCGGCGGAAAGCACCAAGACCATCACCCTCGGCACCCAGGTCTTCATCGGCCAGTTCGTTACCAACTGGAATGCGGTGCTGGCCGCCCTCACCCTTTCGATTACGCCGGTGTTGATTCTTTACGCTGTGTTCTCGCGGCAATTGATCCGCGGCATCACGGCAGGAGCCGTCAAATGAGCGCAAAGATCCGCGTCCTTGTCGTCGGCCTCGGCAATATGGGTCTTAGTCACGCTTTGGCCTATCACGCCAATCCGGGCTTCGAGATCGTCGGCCTCGCCAACCGCTCCGAGGTGAAGCTGCCGGCGGCGCTGCAATCCTATGCGCGCTTCGGCAGCTTCGAGGATGGCCTCGCCAAGACCAGGCCCGATCTCGTGTCGATCAATACGCTGACCGATTCCCACGCCGAGTACGCGATCCGCGCCATGGAAGCCGGCGCGCACGTGTTCATCGAGAAACCGCTGGCCGCGACGGTCGAGGATGCCGAACGCGTGGTCGCGACCGCCAAACGGCTGAAGCGCAAATTGGTGATCGGCTACATCCTGCGCCATCATCCATCCTGGATGGAGTTCATCCGCATCGCGCGCGAGATGGGCGGCCCCTACGTCATGCGCATGAACCTCAACCAGCAGTCCCATGCCGAGCAATGGGCGACCCACAAACGCCTGATGCAATCCACCTCTCCCATCGTCGATTGCGGCGTCCACTATGTCGACGTCATGTGCCAGATCTGCGATGCCAAGCCCAAACAGGTGCGCGGCATGGGCGTGCGCCTCACCGACGAGGTGAAGCCCGACATGTACAATTACGGCCACCTCCAGGTCACGTTCGAGGATGGCTCGGTCGGGTGGTACGAGGCGGCCTGGGGCCCGATGATCTCGGAGACCGCCTTCTTCGTGAAGGATGTGATGACGCCGAAGGGCTGCGTTTCCATCGTCATGAAGGAAGGCGCCAAATCGTCCGACATGGAGACCCACACCAAGACCTCCACCATCCGCACGCACTGGGCGCAGTTGGACGCGAACGGCCAGTATGTCCGCCCGGATCGCGACACATCCATGGCGGACGAGCCCGGCCACCAGGCCCTGTGCGATCGCGAGCAGGCCTATGTGCTGAAAGCCATCCGCGAGGATATCGATCTCGGCCAGCACATGGCGGATGGCGTCAATTCGCTCAAGATCGTGCTGGCGGCCGACCGGAGCGTGCGCGAAGGCCGCGCAATCGATCTTTAACGCGAGGGACATGACGTGGGGTCGTTGAAGCTGCAAGGTGTGCGCAAGTCGTTCGGGGATTTCGAGGCCATCAAGGGCGTCGATCTCGACATTTCCGACGGCGAGTTCGTGGTGTTCGTCGGCCCGTCCGGCTGCGGCAAGTCCACGTTGTTGCGCGTGATCGCGGGGCTGGAGGAACATACCGCCGGCCATATCCTGATCGACGACCGCATGGTCGACGTCGTGCCGCCGGCCAAGCGCGGCATCGCCATGGTGTTCCAGACCTACGCGCTCTATCCGCATCTGACCGTGCGCGGCAACATGGAATTGGGCCTGAAACAGGAAGGCACGCCGCGGCCTGAGATCAACGCCCGCGTCGCCGAGGCGGCGCGCATGCTGGCGCTGGAGCCGTTGCTGGACCGCCGTCCGTCGGAGATGTCGGGCGGGCAGCGCCAGCGGGTCGCGATCGGCCGCGCCGTGGTGCGCAAGCCGCGCTTGTTCCTGTTCGACGAACCCTTGTCCAACCTGGATGCTGGCCTGCGGGTCAATACGCGGCTGGAGATCGCGCGCCTGCGCCGGCTGCTGAAGGCCACCATCATCTATGTGACGCACGACCAGGTCGAGGCGATGACCCTGGCCGACCGGATCGTCGTGCTGAACCAGGGGAAGATCGAGCAAGTCGGCTCACCGCTCGAGCTCTATCGTCGGCCGGCCAACTTGTTCGTCGCCGGCTTCATCGGCTCGCCCAAGATGAATTTCGTGCAGGGATCGGAGGCGGAGACGCTGGACGCCCATACCATCGGTATCCGGCCGGAGCATCTCGAAACCAATCTTGAGATTGGTCATTGGCAGGGCGAGATTGCGCACATCGAACATCTCGGCACCGACACGTATCTATATGTCGACGTGCCGAAGATCGGCACCATGACAGTCCGGCTCGACGGCGAAGCGGACTATCCGCTGGGTTCAAGAATTTTCCTGACGCCGCGCCGTACGCATCTGCATCGGTTCAACGCGGACGGTCAGCGCATCGCCGCTTGAGAGTCGCGTTCCCCGTTCCAATGTCGGTCACGAATCTGTGAGCGCGCTTGCGCGTCATTCGCAGCGGTTGTCAGATGGTCGTCCCTCCAACGCATTTCGGCGACGAATTCACGACGCCCGTGCCATTGAGGAGTCGTTTCATGGAACAGAAAATCATCGACCTTTACGACCGCTACACCCACGGCGGCATGAGCCGGCGCGCCTTTCTCGACAAGCTCGCGGTGCTGGCCGGCGGAACGGCCGCCGCGACGACGCTGCTCGCGGCGTTGCAGAGCGACTATGCCCTCGCCGACATGATCGCCGAGAACGATTCGCGGATCGCGGCCGAGACCGTGAGCTTCAAGGCTGGCGAGCAGGAGCTCAGCGGTTATCTGGTGAAGCCGGCGGCGGACGGGAAATACCCCTCCGTCGTCGTGGTGCATCAGAATCGCGGGCTCAATCCGCATATCAAGGACGTCACGCGCCGCTTGGCGGTCGCCGGATATCTCGCCCTCGGCGTCGATTTTCTCTCGCCGACCGGCGGCACGCCCGCGGACGAGGAAAAGGCGCGCGAAATGAACGGCACTTTGAAGCCCGAGGACGTCACCAAATGGGCGCAGGGCGCCGTGGCCTACCTGCACCAGCACCCATCGGGCAACGGCAAGGTCGGCGCGGTCGGATTCTGCTGGGGCGGCGGCGTGATCGGCCGGCTGGCGGTGGCGGAACCGACGCTGGATGCGGGCGTGGTCTTCTATGGCGCCCAGCCGCCGGCTGAGGATGTCGTGAAGATCAAGGCGCCGCTGCTGCTGAACTACGCCGGGCTGGACGAGCGCATCGATGCCGGCATCCCGGCGTTCGAGGATGCCCTGAAGAAGAGCAGCAAGGACTACACGCTCTACATCTATGAGGGCGCGAACCACGCCTTCACCGACGACACCCAGGCCGCCCGCTACAACAAGGCGGCCGCGGACCTCGCCTGGGAACGCACATTGGCGTTTTTCCAGAAGCACTTAGCGGCCTAGGTAACGCCGGTTCCGCGCTCGATCACGGTTTCGTGATCGACGGCGGAGCCGGTTCCGCAAGCTGCCGGCGTTCAAGCCTTGAAACCCGCGGGTTCAAAGGCTTGTCGCTTGAATGAAACTCTCGAGTTTTATAATGTCCCGCCTATGAAACTCGGGAGTTCAATTTTGTCATGACCCTGCCGCTTTCGACCAGCAGCCGTAACGACCGGCGGCAGCGCATCGTGCTCGCGGCCTCGCAGATGTTCGCCGAGCGCGCCTATGTCGAGGTCCAGATGGACGAGCTCGCCAGGGCGGCTGACGTCGCCAAGCCGACCATCTACCGCTACTTCAATTCGAAGGAAGATCTGTTCCTCGAAGCGCTTGACGGCACGATGAGCGAGCTGGTGGCCGAAGTGAGCCGCGTCGCCGACGAAAGCTCTCCCGCGCCGACGGTGCTGCGGCGGATGATTTTCGCCGCGCTCAAATCCTTCGCGCAATGCACCGCCGCCATCCGCGCCCTGGACGGCACCGACGCGGCGCTGGGCGAACGCGGCCGCGCCATGCTGCGCCGCCGCGCCCGGCAGATCCGCGAGGAGTTCGCCCGCGTCCTGGAGCGTGGCATCGCGGCGCGCGACTTCCGAGGTCTCGATCCGGATCTCGCGTCGCGCGCCATCCTCGGCGCCGTGCGCATGACGGCGACAGCCGACGATGCGCCGAACGACGAGCGGGCGGCCCTGTCGCTGACCGATCTGCTGCTCAATGGCATGTCGCCGCAGGGGAGCCAAGGCTGAGATGATGCGACCGCGTTCTCTTCTCTTCATCTGTGCAGTGCTGGCGGTGGTCGGCGGAGTGGTCGTCTGGGGCCGGTATCATCGCACCGACCCAGTCGCCGCCGAGGCCGCGATGCAGCCGGATGCCAAGGCGCAGGGCCCATCGCAGGGACAAGGCGGCGGTGGCAAGCCTGCAATCGCCGTGAAGGTCGCGGAGGTGACGCAAGCCTCGATGCCGATCCGCCGGCGCACCATCGGCTGGGTCGAGCCGATCGCCACCGTCGCGGTGAAATCGCGTATCAACAGCGTGATCATGGAGCAGCGCGCCGCCGACGGCCAGTTCGTGAAGCAGGGCGACGTGCTGTTCGTGCTCGACGACCGCGACGCGAAGGCCGCGATCGCGCGCGATGAAGCGACAATGGCTCAGCACCAGGCCGAGGTCGACCGCGCGCATGCCGATCTCGCCCGCACCAAGACGCTGGTCGCCAAGCAGACGGCATCGAAGCAGACGCTCGATCAGGCGCTGGCCGATGCCCAGGCCGCGGAAGCGGCGGTCGCGGCCGACAGAGCCATTCTGCAGGCGGACAAGCTGACCTTGTCCTACACCACCATCGTCGCGCCGATCGCCGGCCGGCTGGGCGCGGTTGGCGTGACGCCCGGCAACCTGGTGGCGGAGAACGGCGACGTCGCGCTCGTCACCATCACCCAGATGCAGCCGATCCGCGTCAGCTTCACCCTGCCCGATCGCGACATCGATGCCCTGCGGACCGCCCTGGCGCAATATCCGCCGGCGCCGGTCCGTGTCTACGTCAAGGGCGAAAAGAGCGCGCGCGCCGCAGGCAGCCTCTCCTTCATCGACAGTTCGGTCGACGCCGCTTCCGGCACCATCACGGCGAAGGCGGAATTCACCAACGACAATCTGGCGCTGTGGCCGGGCCAGTATTTCGACGTCGAGGTGGAACTGGGCCTGCAGGCGGAGGCCAGCATCATTCCGAGTGTGGCCTTGCAGGTCGGACAGCAGGGCTTGTTCGTGTTTGTCATCAAACCCGACAACACGGCCGAGATGAGGACCGTCACGGTCTCCGGCAACGACGGAGACAAGAGCGCCGTTTCCATGGGCCTGCAACCCGGCGAGAAGGTGGTGATCGATGGCCAGCACCAGCTCTCCCCCGGTGCCCGGGTGATGGTAGTCGCGAAATGAGGCCACCGTCACCGCGAAGTGACGGCGCGCGGTTCGAGGCCGGGCGATGAACGTCTCCGAATTCTGCATCCGGCGGCCGGTTGCCACGTTGCTGATGTCGATCGCGCTGATCGTCGGCGGGTTGTTCGCGTTTGGGCTGCTGCCGGTGGCCGCCCTGCCGCGCACCGACTTCCCGGTCATCAATGTCTCGGCCTCCCTGCCCGGTGCGTCGCCCGACACCATGGCGAAGTCGGTGGCGACCCCGCTCATCAAGCAGTTCGCGACCATCGAGGGCATCACCACCATCAGCGCGAACAACACCCAGGGCAACACGTCGATCGCGATCGAGTTCGATCTCGACCGCGATATCGATGCCGCGGCGGCCGACGTGCAATCCGCGATCTCGCGCACGGCCCGCCGCCTGCCGGACGATCTGGAGGACACGCCGAGCTACCGCAAGGTCAACCCCGCCGATCAGCCGATCCTGCTGCTGGCTTTGCGCAGCGACGTGATGGCGCTCTCCCAGCTCGACGATTTTGCCCAGCAGGTGATGTCGCCGCGCCTCTCCACCCTGCCGGGGGTCGCCCAGGTCAGCGTGTTCGGCAGCCAGAAATACGCGGTCCGCATCCAGGTCGA
>DASYRS010000203.1:0-6394 GCA_036004205.1 Dongiaceae bacterium | reverse complement strand
TGCGGCTTCAGGACGGGCCAGTCCTTCTGGTCGGTCTTGGTGACGGTGATGAAATCGCTGCCGAGGAAAATGCGCGCAACACCATCGATACGGAACAGGCTTTCGGCCAGCGGCGAGCGCGCGGCCTTGTCGGGGGCGTCGAAGTCGGCGGTGCCGCGCTCCATCACCATGCGCCCCGGCAGGAACTTCAGCGTGGCCGGATTCGGGGTCTCTTCGGTCTGGATGAACATGGTCATCTCCAGGGAACAAGCGGCAGCGGATGTCGGATCTTGATCGGAACATGGGGGAAGGCTTGACCTGCTTCAACCCCAAACTCATCATGGGCTTATGAATCAACCGTTTGGCACAGGTCCCGCGCCCACCCTTCCCCCCGCGATCGACGGGGAGTTGCGGCTGGACAATGCCGCGATCGACCGCGCCTTCCGCTGGCTGCTGCGCGAGGGGCGCACCCAGCCGACGGGCCAGGAGTTGATGCAGGGTCTGTGCGCCGAGTTGAGCGCGGGCGGCTTCCCCCTGATGCGCGCGTTCCTCGCCAAGCCGACGCTGCATCCGCAGATCGCCTCGATCGCCTATCGCTGGGCGCGCAGTGCGCCCCAGGTCGAGGCCTTTTCGCGCGAGCACGACATCTGGCAAAGCGAGCAGTACCTGCGCAGCCCGATGGCCCTCATCTATGCCGGCGAGCCGATGATCCGCCGGCGCCTGTTCGGACCTGGCCTCAGGCTCGACTTCCCGATCCTCGAGGATCTGCTGGCCGAAGGCGGCACCGATTACGCGATCTTCGGCCTGCGGCGCGGCGACGGCAGGCCGCTGGCCGTGGTCTCGATCGCGACCGACGCGCCCGGCGGCTTCACCGACGAGCAGTTCACCGGCTTCCAGTCCCTGCTGCCGCTGCTCTCGCTGATCGTCGAGGCGATCGAGATGCGGTTGGTGGCGAAATCGCTGCTGGAGATCTATCTCGGCGCCGATGCGGGCAAGCGCGTGATGGGCGGCCTCATCCGGCGCGGCGAGAGCGTCACCATCGCCGCCGCGATCTGGCAATGCGACCTGCGCGACTTCACCGCCATGAGCAACCAGTTGCCGCGCGACGAGGTACTGGCGATCCTCAACGACTATTTCGACGCGGTGACGCGCCCGGTGATGGCCCGTGGCGGCGAGATCCTGAAATTCATCGGCGATGCGGTGCTGGCGATCTTTCCGATGCGGGACGATCTCGACCGCGACGACAAATGCCGCACCGCCTTGACCGCGGCCGAGGAAGCGCTGGATGCCATGCGCGACGTGAACGAGCTCCGGGCCAGCGCCGGCAAGGCGCCGCTCAGCATCGGCATCGGCCTGCATGCGGGCTCGGTCAGCTACGGCAATATCGGCTCGCAGACCCGGCTCGACTTCACGGTGATCGGCCCAGCGGTCAACCTGGCCGCCCGCATCACCGGCCTGTGCCGTCCGCTGAACCAGCCGCTGCTCGCCTCCAAGGCGTTCGCTTCGCCCTGCGGCAGCAAGCTGGTGCCGCTCGGCCACTACCCCATGCACGGCTTCGACCAGCCGCAGGAAGTGTACGGGCTGCCGGAGGGCTGACGCGGGCGCCCCGACCTGCGACTTTCACGCGTATATACTGAACGTCTCGGCCGGCATCAGAGGGCGCTCCATGGTTCGGGAATTCCTGGCTCAAATTGAGCCGCTCCGTTTGACCGGCTCGCCACCTGCCACGCCGGCCGGATGGCGAAGATGGTCATGGCTAGTCGCAGGGCTGGCGGCCGTAGCCATCGTTTATGTGACCGAACATGTTCTTGACTTGCCGCAGGTGGGTTCGTTCGTCTCGGCCACCCTGGGCTGCCTTTTCGTTGCCTGGCTGGCATATATGGCGCTTGCGGGTGAACTCGGCGATGAGACGACGCGTTAGCAAACCTCGTCGATCTTCATCGTAGTCACGGTCGGCGCGGCCTACGGGTTCTATCTTTACCGCCAGGGTGTTGAACCTGCGTTGGATCCGATGTCCGTCATGATAGCAGTATGCTTGGGCTTCAGCGCGGCAAGTACCTATGCCGACAGTATTGCGCGAGAGCGTGGCGAAAAGTGGCGGGACACTGCGTTGCGCAGACTTCGAACGCCTGCGGCGAACGCATTCGAAGCGTGCTTGCCGTTTCCATCCATCGGTGGTGTTGTTTGGGCGATTGATCCAGCGCGCCGTGTCTTACGTGCAATCGCGCCGGGCGTTCCAAACGGCGAGCAATCATTTGTGTGGGACGAGCCCATCCGTGCAGTCGAGATTCGACGCGGGCGACGAGCGGGCTCGTCTTCAAATGTCTTCGATTGTGACCTATTGATCCGATCTGGAAGCGATTCTGCCAGTGAGTGGACGTATATCTTCGAGTTTCCGGGGCCCTACCGCGAAACCGCCACCCGATGGCACAAGGTTTTCGAAGATTGGATGATCGAAGATGAGCGGCGCATGGCGACGTGACCGCTAGGCTTTTGTCGCGCTGAGGATGGCTCCGAACGCATAGCCCCAATGCCACTGCCGCCTGCGGCTGAACGACGACGCCGGAACCCGGTTGACGCTGCGATTTTGCTTCGTCATTCTTGATCGCGATGGGGATGGGGTCCCCCGAGAACCGCCGCAGAGGCTGATGACTCCTGCCAGCGTGCTTGTCATGCGGGCGGGGGCGTGTCCGCAACCCGCCGTCTGGCGGGTTTTTTCGTGCGCTGTCGGCGCGCCGAAGGGAAGGAGCGGTAATGTCTGTCGCAATAACGGTGTGGGTGGCGTTGGGCAGCGCGATCGGCGGTGTCGCGCGCTATTGGTGCTCGGGCGTGATCGCGCGGCTGGTGGGTGAGACCTTCCCCTGGGGTACGCTCATCGTCAACGTCATTGGCTCGTTCCTCATCGGCCTGATCGCCACCGTTTCGGGCACCGACGGGCGGTTCATCGTCCCGGCCGAAGCGCGGCAGTTCCTGATGGTCGGCATCCTCGGCGGCTTCACGACTTTCTCCTCTTTCAGCCTGCAGACCCTGACCCTGGCGCGCGATGGACAATGGTTCCTGGTCGGCGCCAACATCGTGGGCTCGGTGGTGTTGTGCCTGGTGATGGTCTGGGCCGGGCATGCACTCGCAACCCTCATCAACCGATAGGAGGCGGCCATGCAGGTTCCCAAGGACGCCATGCTGCTGCGCATATTCCTGGGCGAAAGCGACAAGGCCGGCCATCGCCCGCTTTACGAGGAGATCGTGCTGAAGGCGCGGGAGGCGCACCTTGCCGGCGCGACCGTGCTGCGCGGGCCGATGGGCTTCGGCCATTCCAGCCGGCTGCACACGGCGAAGATCTTGCGCCTGTCCGAAGACCTGCCCATGGTGATCGAGATCGTCGATGCCGAGGACAAGATCAAATCGTTCCTCGCGACCATCGAGCCGATCATGGGCGCCGGCCTAGTGACGCTCGAACGCGTGCAAGTGCTGCGCTACGGGACCAGCCGGCCCGCGGCATGACGCGTCATGCGACCGTCACCACGACGTTGCCGATCGCATCGCCGCTTTCCACCGCCTTGTGCGCGGCGGCGATCCGCTCCAGAGGAAAGCTCTCCGCGATGCCATGCACCAGCGCGCCTTGCACCAGCGCTTGGTTGATGTTTTGGATCGACTGCCGGCGGGCAGCCTCGGGCAGGATGTAGACCAGCACCATCCGCAGCGTCACGCCCTGGAACATCATGGGATAGAAGGGCAGCTTCGGTTCCATCACCGCCGATGAGGCATAGGTCGCGATCACGCCGTTGGTCTTCAGGCAGGCGAGGGTGGTGGCGAGGTTGCCGCCGAACTCGACCTCGATGACGCGGTCGGTGCCCTGGCCCTTGGTGATGTCCTTCACGCTCTGCGCAACGTCGTCGCTCTTGTAGTTGACGACGTAATCGGCGCCGGCCGCCTTGGCATGGGCAGCCTTGTCGGCGCCGCTCACGGTCGCGATCACCTTCGCGCCGCCCCAGCGCGCCAGTTGGATGGCGTAGTGTCCGACCGCGCCCGCGCCGCCGGTCACCAGGATGGTCTGGCCCGCGACCGGCCCGTCGGCGAACACGCAGCGATGAGCCGTCATCGCGGGGATGCCGAGGCAGGCGCCGGCTTCATACGGCACGCCGTCCGGCAGATGCGGCGCCTGGAAGCTCGGCAGCGCGATGTATTCCGCGGCGGTGCCGAACGGCCGCTGCCATTGCCCGTTCCACAGCCACACCCGCTCGCCGACGCGCGCCGGGTCGACACCCGCTCCGATCGCCTCGATCACGCCCGCGCCGTCGCTGTGCGGGACGACGCGCGGATAGCTCATCTTGGCGCGCAGCCCGGCGCGCGATTTCACATCCGATGGATTGACGCCCGAGGTCTTCACCCGCACCAGCACCTCGCCCGGTGCGGGTGCCGGCAGCGGCAGCTCTGCCACCTGCAGCACTTCGTCGGCGGGGCCGTTGCGGTCGTAGAAGGCGGCTTTCATTTTCGTTTCACCGGCTCGTCGGCGCGTTCGCCGTCCCAGTAGTCGAGCCGCTGGCCATCGCGGAAGATCGCGCGATCGAGCTTGCGGACCAGGACCTTGTTGGAATCGGGATAGACGCACACCTCGTTCGGCTCGTGGTCGCCGATCACGATGTAGCGGAACGGTGCGTTCCCCTCGTTCACCAGGCAATGGCCGGCGCGCTGACCGGCGGGAAACCCGACATAGTCGCCGGCCTTGATGCGGTGCCGCTCCTCCCCGAGGCGCAAGGTTGCCTCGCCCTCGAGTGCGATCAGGTGTTCTTCCTCGAGCAGGTGATAGTGGAACGGGACCGACTGCTTGCCCGGCGGCAGCTCCTCATAGGCGATGCCGATCTTGCGGCCGTCCTTGCGCGTATCGGACAGCACGCGATAACGCATCGCGAACCGTTCGCCCTGGTCGTCGTCGACCCACGGCACGCTGTCGATCGCGATCGGGCCGCGCGGTTTTTCGGAATCGGCCATGCTCTGCACTCGTTCTGTCCGGCGGCGACGATAACGCCAATCCAGGGACAAGATAAAGGCGCGGCGATCGCTCGCCGCGCCTCGCTGGCACGCCGATCGGGCCGGGGTTGGGGACGGCCCTTGTCACGCCCAAATCGGACGCCCTGGGGACTAGCCCTCACATTTTTCCCTAGGGAACGCGCAGCTTTAGGGGACCGGTGGGGGTCCCCGCAGGGGATACGCGGCGGCCCGCTGGAGAGATGCAGGCCGCCGCGTATTTTTTTGCCCCTTCCGCGCGGAAGTGGAGGGGAGGGTTACTCCGCCGCCGCGGAACTGCGGCCTTCCAGGCCAAGCCGGGCCGCCACCCCCGCCCCATAGGCTGGGTCGGCCTTGGCAAAGTGGCCGATCTGGCGGCGCTGGATGAATTCCGGCACCCCGTGCATGGCCCCGGCGATGGCATCCATCAGGCGGCCGCGCTGCTCTGGCGTCATCAGACGGTAGAGGTTGCCGGCCTGGGTGTAATCGTCATTGCCGTCCCGGTGGTCATAGCGGTCGGCCGGCCCTTCGAGCGGCAGCGGCGGCTCCTTGAAGCTGCGATCCTCGACCGGCCCGCCGAAGCTGTTGGGCTCGTAATTGACCTTGCCGTACTCGTTGCCGTCGAACCGCATCGCGCCGTCGCGGTGGTAATTGTGGACCGGGCAGCGCGGCTGGTTGACCGGCAGGGCCTCGTAGTTGACGCCGAGCCGGTGGCGGTGCGCGTCGGCATAGGAGAACACGCGGAACTGCAGCATCTTGTCCGGGCTGTGGCCGATGCCCGGCACCACGTTGGCGGGCGAGAAGCTGGCCTGCTCCACTTCGGCGAAATAATTCTCCGGATTGCGGTTCAGTTCCAGGATCCCGACTTCGCACAGCGGGAACTCCTTGTGCGGCCACACCTTGGTCAGATCGAACGGATCGAACGACATGCGCTTGGCCTGATCCTCGCTCATCAGCTGGACCATCATGCGCCATTTCGGGAACTCCGCCCGCTCGATCGCCTCATAGAGGTCGCGCTGGTGGCTCTCGCGGTCGGCGCCGATGGTGGCAGCGGATTCCGCGTCGCCGATGTTGGCGATGCCCTGCAGGCTCTTGAAGTGGAACTTGACCCACACCCGCTCGTTGTTCGCGTTGATGAAGCTGTAGGTGTGCGAGCCAAAGCCGTGCATCTGCCTGTAGTTCTTCGGCAGGCCGCGGTCGGAGAACAGGATGGTCACCTGGTGCAGGCTTTCCGGCGACAGCGACCAGAAATCCCACATCGCGGTGGCGCTACGCATATTGGTGCGCGGGTCGCGCTTCTGGGTATGGATGAAGTCCGGGAACTTGTACGGGTCGCGCACGAAAAACACCGGCGTGTTGTTGCCGACCAGGTCCCAATTCCCTTCCTCGGTATAGAACTTGAGCGCAAAGC
>DASYRS010000202.1:0-3422 GCA_036004205.1 Dongiaceae bacterium | reverse complement strand
ATCGACGCCCAGCAGCGCCGCCATCTTCGGATCCTGCGCGCAGGCGCGATAGCTGCGCCCGAGGTTGGAGCGCCGCGCGACCCACCAGAGGAATGCCGCGATGCACGCCGTGCCGATGCCGACGAAGACATGCCCCTTGCGCAGATAGACGTCATAGCCGAGGCCCTCGACCAGCCGCCAGGTCGTTCCGGGCGTCGGCGGCATCCAGTGGGACTTTGGTCCCTGGCTGAGCCGCGCCACGTCGCGGAAGATCATGGCCAAGCCGATCGAAGCCACCATCGGCACGGTAGTTGGCGCGCGCCGCATGTGGCGGAACGCCAGCCGATCGGTGGCCCAGCTCGTCGCGGCGCAGACCCCGATCGTCAGCACCAGCACGATCGCGGCCACCGGCCAGGCGAAGCTGCCGCCGCCGACGGCAACCACCACGTAGCAGACATAGGTGACGAAGGCGCCGATCATATAGAGATCGCCAAACGCCAGATTCACGATGCGCGTGACGTTGTAGACAATGGTGAAACCGACGGCGAGCAATGCGTACAGGCAGCCGAGCGTCAGGGCATTCAGGGTCTGCTGAAAGAAATAGAGCCAGAGCACTTGCTGCGACGGCGGCGCCGGCTGTTCGTTCTGTATGTTCGGAATGTAGTGCTCGTTGAGCCACCGCAGCTTGTAGAGCTGCTGCACGTCGTAACGCCTCAGCTTGCCGTACTTCTGTGTGTCCATCCCGTCGATCTGCCACGCGCCGCCCGTCTCGCTGCGCGGCAGGAAAAAGCAGATGATCCATCCTGTTGAATCGCCGCCCGGAGCCACGTCGCTGCGTCGCCAGGAAAGCCGCACGGCGACCGGCTGGTCGACGCTCCCTGGCTGGATCTCGTGACGCAAGTCGGTCGGATTGGCGTCGAACTCCGGCAGCAGCTCCTCGCATCTTTTGACCGCGCCGTCATACTCGTCCGCCAGCGCAAGCGAGGCATGCATCGCCGCAACGAAGCCGACCAGCAGCGCCAGCTCGGGCAACCGCAGGATCCGGCGGCGCCGGATGCAATTCCAAATCGGCAAGAGATGAGTTACCATCAAAATCAGATTAGAAGGTAAATGGCCGTGAAACAAGACGGAGCGAAATCGATCCGGTCGCTGAGCAAAGGTCGAGCGGGGCGTCTGCCGCTCGTCGGCGGGCGGCTTTGTCTGAATTTCGTGAACACATCGAGCGGACGCGGCACGCCGGCGCGCAAGGAACACCTGACGAGCTACCATGATCTGCTCGCCTGGTCGCACCATGCCGGCGCGCTTGACGCGACCGTCACGTTGGCGCTGGCCGCACTCGCGGGGCGGCAAGCGCAGGCGGCGCGGCGGACGCTATCAAAGGCGATCAAGCTGCGCGAAAGCCTCTTTGCCATCGTGACCGGGTTGGCGCGAAGGCAGCCGCCTGCCCCCGCCGCGCTCGAGGAACTCAATGGCTTTCTGGCGGCATCCTATCGGGCCGCCTGCCTGGCCCAGGACGGCCACGGCTTCCGCTGGATCTGGCGCTTGGACACATTGCGGCTCGATCTGCCGGTGTGGATCATTGCGCGATCGGCGTCGGAGGTCTTGACCGGCGAACCGCTGGAGCGGCTGAAAAGCTGCGCCGGACTGGATTGCGGATGGGTGTTCCTCGACGCCACTCGGAATGGCCGGCGCCGGTGGTGCGAAATGGAGGTCTGCGGAAGCCGGGCGAAGATGCGACGCTATCGCCACCGGCATCAATCCAGGGCAGCACGGATCAGCACCGCACATGCCTAGAAGCGTATATTTCCAATCGTTTAGCCTGATTTATTGAGATTCTTTGCCAGCATATATTCGAGTTTCTTCACGACCTGGCGGGTGAGGAATTCCTGGGAGTATCCCGCGCCGCCGACGATCGAAGCTTCGGTCAGCGTCCTGGGATCGATCGCCGTCACCTTCACGTTGGCGCCGATCTGGGTGAACTCGATGATGTAGTTATCCGCCTCGGACATAGGGCTATGATATTCGGCCTCTGCCTCGTCCCCGAGGCTCATGCTATACGCCGCGCTCGCCAAGAAGGCCATCGGCCCATGAGCGCCCGGGCCGCGAACGAAATGATCAGGGAGTTGAGGCCATGGACGCCAAGGCCAAGAGCAAAGCCGAATTCAACTGGGAAGACCCGCTGCTCCTCGAGGACCAGCTCACCGAAGAAGAGCGCATGGTGCGCGACACCGCGCGCGACTATGCCCAGGACAAGCTGATGCCGCGGGTGCTGGAAGCGAACCGGCATGAGAAGTTCGACCGCGAGATCATGAACGAGCTGGGCGCGCTCGGCCTGCTCGGCTCCACCATCGACGGCTATGGCTGCGCCGGCACCAACTATGTCTCCTATGGATTGATCGCGCGCGAAGTGGAGCGGGTCGATTCCGGCTATCGCTCCGCCATGTCGGTGCAGTCGAGCCTCGTCATGCATCCCATCCACGCCTACGGCACCGAGCAGCAGCGCCAAAAGTATCTGCCGCGCCTCGCCACCGGAGAGATCGTCGGTTGCTTCGGCCTGACCGAGCCGGACCACGGCTCGGATCCCGGCGGCATGAAGACGCGCGCCAAGAAGGCGTCCGGCGGCTATGTGCTGAAGGGCGCCAAGATGTGGATCACCAACTCGCCGATCGCCGACATCGCCGTGGTGTGGGCCAAGACCGAGGACGACGCGATCCGCGGCTTCGTGCTGGAGCGCGGCATGAAGGGCTTCTCGACCCCCAAGATCGAAGGCAAATTCTCCCTGCGCGCCTCCATCACCGGCGAGATCGTGATGGAAGACGTATTCGTGCCGGAAGAGAACCTGCTGCCGAACGTCAGCGGCCTCAAGGGCCCGTTCGGCTGCCTCAACAATGCGCGCTACGGCATCTCATGGGGCGCGCTCGGCGCCGCCGAGTTCTGCTGGCACGCCGCGCGGCAATACACGCTCGACCGCAAGCAGTTCGGCCGCCCCCGTGCCGCCAACCAGCTGATCCAGAAGAAGCTCGCCGACATGCAGACCGAGATCACGCTCGGCCTCCATGCCTGCCTGCGCCTCGGCCGCCTCAAGGACGAGGGCCGCGCCGCGCCGGAAGCGATCTCGATGCTGAAGCGCAATTCCTGCGGCAAGGCGCTCGACATCGCCCGCCAGGCCCGCGACATGCATGGCGGCAACGGCGTGTCCGACGAGTTCCACGTCATCCGCCACGTGATGAATCTGGAAGCGGTGAACACCTACGAGGGCACGCACGACATCCACGCGCTGATCCTCGGCCGCGCGCAGACGGGGATTCAGGCGTTCATGTGACGGCGGCTCCCCTCTCCACGTCATCACCGGGCCAACGCGCAGCATCGGGACCCGGTGATCCGAATTTGGACCTGCGGGTCAAGCCCGCGGGTGACGTCTATAGGAAGAGCATTACTAAGCC
>DASYRS010000201.1:0-6704 GCA_036004205.1 Dongiaceae bacterium | reverse complement strand
GGGATCGAGATCCTGGCGTAGCGAGAGTTGCACCACCGGAATCTCGGCTTGGGGATAGATCAGGAGGAACGGCACGAAGACGCCGTGGTCCAGCCCGCGCTCCGCCTCTTCGCCGCTCGCGATCCCCGCCTCGCCCAGCAGCGCGCGCACCCGCCCCGCCAGCTCCGGCGAGCCGGGCGCCGGATAGGTGAGGCGGTAGGTGTGCTCCGGGAACCCGTGGTAATCGAACAGCAGCGGCGGATTGCGCCCGACATGGACGGTCGGCTGCGCCTCTTCCCAGTGGCCGGAGATCACCAGGATGGCCTTCGGCTTCTGGCCGATCGCATCGCCAAGGCCGCGCAGATAGGCCGCCATGCGGTCCCAGGTGCCTTTCGGCCCAATCCCCTCCTCCATGAAAAAGCACGGGCCGCCGCCATGGGGAATGAACAGGGTCGGCAAGCGTTGAGGACTCATGGCGGCGATCTTCTCCCTTGGTCTCAATGGGTTTCAGTGGCCGCCCAACAGGGCCGCGCGATGCTCGGCCAGGAACGACCGCACCGAAACCGGCTCGCGCCCAGTCAGGTCCTTCACGGTCGTGGCATTGACGGCATGGTAGCCGCGCGCCGCATCCATGTCGAAAGCCACCAGCGCCTCGATCAGGAACGGCGGCAGCCCGGCGCCGGCAAGGCCCTTGCGCAGATCGTCGGGGGAAACCGGGATATGCGTCACCTTTTTTCCGGTCACTTCGCTGGCGATGGCGGCAATCTCATCCTGCGTCACCGGCGCCGGGCCGTTGACGTCCAGGATCTGCTTGCCGTTTGCGGAGACGAGGGCGGCGGCAGCGGTACGCGCGCAATCCTCGCGCGTCACATAATTGCGCCCGCCGGTTCCGGCCGCCGTGAACAACTGGCCGGTGGCCACCGCATGCGGCAGGCCCATCAGCAGCAGGTCGGTGTAGAGATTGTCGCGCAGGATGGTCCAGTCGGGCGTGCTGCCGATCAGCGCCTGCTCGGTCCAGAAATGATCGTCGATCAGCGAGCTCGCCGCGGTCGGATGGGGCGCCGGCGCCGAGGTATAGACGACATGCTTGATGCCGGCTTTTTCCGCCGCCGCGACCGCCGCCCGGTGCTGGGCGAGGCGCTTGCCGGGCGTTGCGAGGTCGTCGGTGCTGACCAGCAGCAGCCGGTCCACGCCCTGGAATGCCGCGCTCAGCGATGCCGGATCGTCGAAATCGGCCTTGCGCACCTCGATGCCCTGGCGGGCGAGATCGGCCAGCTTGCCGGGATTACGGGTGGCGGCGATCAGCTTGCCGGGCTTGGCCTCCGCCAGCAGTTGCACGACACGGCGGCCAAGCTGGCCCCCGGCGCCGGTCACCAGGAAAGTCGGGTTTTGGGCATTCGCCATGAGACTTCACTCCGAGACATTGTCTAGAAAAGAGACCATGGCTAAATTAGAGACCGCCCCGACGCCGGCAAGAAGGCAGGTTCACGGGCGTTGGTTACATGGAAGGAACCCGTGATGGGGAATGCGGCACGCGAGATCTCCGAGGGCCTGTGCGATTGGCGCGCTGGAGGCGTCGACCTGGATCAATGCCCGGTGCGCGGTGTCCTTGACCGCATCGGCGACAAATGGAGCACCCTCATCGTCATCACGCTGGCGGAGAAGCCGCTGCGCTTCGGCCAGCTGCGGAGGACGATTCCCGACATCTCGCAGCGCATGCTGACCCAGACGCTGCGCGACCTGCAGCGCGACGGATTGATCAGCCGCCATGTGTTCCCGACCCAGCCGCCGAGCGTGGAATATCGCCTCACCGCCATGGGGCAGTCGTTGCTGGAACCGCTGGCCGGCCTGGTGCGCTGGGCGGACACCTACTACGCCGCGATCCGCGGCGCACGGGCGGAGTATGATCGGCAGGCGGCCTGACCGAGCCTGCTAGCTGCCGGTCAGGGTGCGCGATTGGAAAATCGCTGTTTCGTGGATGGCCGCTTGCAGGGGCGTCGTCGGCGCGTCGCGCTCCTGAACCAGATAGCCGATGCCGAGCAGGATGTTGACCGTGCTTTGATCGGGCGACAACGGCGTCATGATACGGTGATAGCGCGCATAGGGCCGGCCCTGCCAGGCCAAGTCGGCAATCTTGTAGCGCAGCACAAAGTGCTGCAGGACGTCCTCCACTTCCTGCTGCAGCTCCAGATGGCGATCGGGCGGCAGCACCTCGTCCGCGAAGCGGCCGGTATAGTCGACGCCGCCGCCTTGCGTCGCCTCCGTGCCGAGCAGCCGAACCTTGACCCGCGGGCCGGGTGGCACGACGTCCAGCATGTACATGTGGGGCAGAAACGGCGCCAGTTCCGCTGGATCGATGTCGCCGCGCGCCGGCGCACGGCGGCCGGCGCGCTTGGACTGCCAGTACGCGGCAAACTCACGGATCCTTGGATGAGGGATCCGCTCGAGCGAATCCCACGTTTCGACCGCGGTCCCCTGCGTCACCACCATTCGCACCGTCCTTCGCCGGAGGCGAAACGGATAGACCGGCTCATTTGTCATCAATGCAGCTGATCAAACAACCGGGCGCACAAGGGCTGGGCGAGGCAGGCGCCTAGCGGTCGATCGGCGGCAACTGCGACGTCGCGACTGGACCGCCGAATTGCGCGAGAGCCGTGCGCAGCAGCGGCGCGTCATACTGGTCCCTGCTGGCGCGGAATTGCGCCGGCAGCGCCCACCAGGGCAAAGCCGGGCGGGCGTGATGCACGCGATGCAGGTTCATATTGAGGATGAGCAGGCGCAGCGGCCCGGGTAGCGACAGGTTGCGGGCGTAGTCCGGCCGGTCGATCGGCGTCGCGAAATGATAGACGTTGTCGAACACCGAGATCAGCACGCCGCGTGCGACCAGGAACGCCAGCAGCATCGGCCAATGCGGGCCGAACGCGGCGGCCGATAACGCGATCAGAGACCAAGCCAGGAGCGCATCGGTGCGAATGATGCGAAGGCGCCGGGGATCGAGGAACAGCCGGTGCGCCGCGAGGCGGATCGCCACCAGTGCCGGATCCTCGCCGCGATAGACCTGATCGACGATGCCCCGGATCAGCGGACGCGGCAGCCAGCACGCGGCCGGGACCGCCAGCTCCGCCAGGTAAAGCCCGAAAACGAGGTTGCCGAGGAACGTCAGGCGCGCCCGCAGGCGCGGCGTCACCGCCGGATCGTAGGTGTCGGGCCGGTCGATCGGGTTGCGATTGTAGCGATGATGCATCAAATGCCCGAAACGCAGCACATGAAACGAGGAGCCAAGCAGGACCGCCATGACGCGCCCGGCCAGCATGTTGCGCTGCCGGTCGCCATGGAACCCGCCATGGATCGCTTCGTGGTGCAGAGCCCAGAAGAAGTTGGTCAGCAGTGCAATCGGCACCAGCAGCCAGCCCCAGCGCGGATCCTGCGGCAGCAGCACGAGCGGTAGAACGATCAGTCCACCGATGGTGAGACTCGCCATGGCGACCAGCAGCGCCAGATTGACGCGCCGGTAGCGCGATGCGTGGAGCGAGCGATGCAAACGCGGGATTCCTGAAGGTCTACTGTTAGCCAACTGCATAAACGACGCGCGCGGCCGCCGCATTATGGCGCGGCGGCAACAGCTAGACCCAAAGAACTAGCGAGCGCATCCGGCGTCAACACAATCTTTACGCAGACATAGGAAATAAGGGGCTCAGATCTTGGAGGGCTGTTCTTATGCTGGGTCGCGTGTCTGCGAGTGTGCTTCTGAAGTCGGTTGTCGCCGTCATGGCTGCGGTCGTCGTTGTCATGCTGGGCCTCAGCTCATGGGGATCCTGGCAGCATCTGCAGGTTGCCAGCCGGATCACAAAGGTCGCCGATGCGTCGACCTTTGCCTTCAAGGCGATGCACAATCTGCGCACCGACCGCTCAACCACCGTTCGCAGCGTCAAGGACGAGAACATGATCGCGTCGGACGTGGAGGCGCGGCTGAAGGGCATTCGCGACGTCGAAGGGCCGGCCCTGAAATCGGCCATCGAGGCGCTCGAGGACATAGACTTCCCGGACCGGGACACCTTGTTCCCCACCTTCAAGCAGACGGTCGATACCCTGTTCACGCTGCAAGCCGAATCGTGGGATGCCATCCACAAGCCAAAGGCCGAGCGGCGCGAAGGCCTGGCGGACGACTACCAGACCCAGGCAACTGCGCTGATCGAGACCCTGGACAGGATCTCGATGCGCCTCAACGCCGCCGTCAAGCACGCCGACCCCTTCATCGACCAGATGATGTCGCTGCGTGACCTGGCGTGGAACGTGCGGACCTCGGGCGGCGACGCATCCTTGATCCTCTCGAACGGCATTGCCGCCGGAAAGGTGGCGGAGGATGCGCCTCTGAAATACGCCGCCGCCGTGGGCGGCGCGCAGGCGGGCTGGAAGGGGCTGGAATACTTGGCCTTCGGCGCCACGCTGCCGGAGAGCGTGACGTCCGCCATCGAGAACGCCAAGAAGGGCTTTTTCGCCGCCGATTATGTCGAGCGGCGCGACAACCTGCTGAAGACGCTGGTGGCCGGCGAGACGCCCGACGTCAGCCCGAACGATTGGTCCAAGCTATCGGTCGAGCGCCTGGCCACCCTGCTTGGCGTCGCCGAAGCCGCGCTGACCGCCGCCAAGGACTATTCCGAGAGCCAGCGCTCGGCCGAGCAGATGGGCCTGGTCGTGCACCTGGTGCTGCTGTTCGGCGCCGTGGCTCTCGCGGTGGGCGGCCTGCTGGTGATCAGCCGGCATGTCCTGCGTCCGCTGCAGACCATCCGGGATGCCATGCTCAAGGTCGCTGGCGGCGACCTGAACGCCGATGCCTCCTTCCCCGGCCGGACCGACGAGATCGGCAGCCTTGCCAGCGCGCTCGGCACGTTCAAGCAGAACTCGGCGGACAAGGCGCGCATCGAGGACGAGCAGCGCGCGCGCCGCGCCCAGGCCGAACAGCGGCAGCAGGCGGTCGCGGGCTATATCGCGGCCTTCGAAGGCCAGGTGCGCGAGGCGCTGATGGCCCTCGGCTCGGCCTCCGAGCAGATGCGCGCCACGTCGGACGGCATGTCGAAGACCGCGGAGCGCAGCAACCGCCAAGTCAAGACCGTCGCCGGCGCTTCGGAAGAAGCCTCGGTCAACGTGCAGACCGTCGCCGCGGCGTCGGAAGAGCTCAGCACCTCGATCGCGGAGATCGGCCGTCAGGTCACGACCGCCGCGACCATCGCCGAGCGCGCCGTCGAGGAGACGCGCCAGACCGACAAGACCATCCAGGGCCTGGTCGAGATCGCGACCCGCATCGGCGACGTCATCAAGCTGATCAACGACATCGCGGGCCAGACCAACCTGCTCGCGCTCAACGCCACGATCGAGGCGGCGCGCGCCGGCGAGGCCGGCAAGGGCTTCGCGGTGGTCGCGTCCGAAGTGAAGTCGCTGGCCAACCAGACCGCGAAGGCGACCGAGGACATCTCGGCCCAGATCTCCGCCGTCCAGAACGTCACCAAGGACGCGGTGGAAGCCATCAAGCGCATCGGCGGCACGATCGACGAGGTCAGTTCGGTCGCGACCTCCATCGCCTCGGCGGTCGAGCAGCAGGGCGCCGCCACCCAGGAAATCACCCGCAGCACCCAGCAAGCGGCGCAGCGGACGCGGGAAGTGTCCGAGAACATCTCGGGCGTCACGTCCGACGCCGACGCAACGGGCGAAGCGGCCAATGGCGTGAAATCGGCCGCGGAAGCGCTTGGCAAGCAATCCGAAC
This sequence comes from Dongiaceae bacterium, assembly GCA_036004205.1. Classification (GTDB taxonomy): domain Bacteria; phylum Pseudomonadota; class Alphaproteobacteria; order Dongiales; family Dongiaceae; genus Dongia_A. The sequence continues at coordinate 964 of DASYRS010000201.1, read as the reverse complement.
GGCTGCGTACCCAGGTCGACGATTTCCTGGGCAAGATCCGCAGCGCCTAAAGCGCTGCCGGGGGGTGAGACCGAGCGCTCCGCGGGCAACCGCGGAGCGCCGCTCATTTTGGCGGGAACCTCTACAAGGCCTTCGCGCCGGCTTCAGCGACCTGGCCGTCCTGGTTGGAGCGCATTCCCGAGACGCCGATGGCGCCGATGATCCTGCCGCCGGCGATTAACGGCAGTCCGCCTTCGAGCGGGACGGCGCCGGGGGTCGCCAGCAGGCGCAGGTTGAGCCCACCTTGGGTCACCGCATCCTCCAGAACCTTGGTGGCGCGCTTGAAATTGACGGCGCAGCGGGCCTTTTCCTGGGCGACCAACACGCTGCCATGCTGCGCGTGATCGAAGCTGTGGAGCATCACGAGATGCCCGCCGCTATCCACGATCGCGATCACCATCGGCCAGTCGTTGGCGCGGGCTTCGGCCTCCGCCGCGGCCATCACGGCCTTGGCCTGCTCCAGGGAAATCGGCGCCCCATACTCCAGCGGACGCGAAACAGCAGCGTTCGACATGCTCAAACTTCCTTCTCCGGAAAACGGGCGCCAGTATAGAACGCGTTGCCCGCGGGGTGAGAAGATATCGATTGCGCCGGTCGGAAACTGCGCCGCCGCGGAGACGACGGATGAAGCGTTTCAGCTCAGCAGGTACAGCGCCACCAGGCCGATGACCATGAGTCCGACGCCGATCCAGAGCAGCACGCCGAATCGTTCCAGCGGGCTCAATCTGGCGGCGGCGGGCCCAGCCGGTTTGCGGCCCGCCACGATGTCGAGCGCCTGCTGCATGTCGCGGCTCTTGCCCATTGACGTTTCCTCGGGTGCGAGGTCGCACGGTTTCCGCGAGGGCACCGCCGGAATGCCGGTGGCATTGCCGCACCAGGGGCCGACGCTAGGTCGACTTAGTTAAGGACATCTGACGATCTGTCC
>DASYRS010000200.1:0-4941 GCA_036004205.1 Dongiaceae bacterium | reverse complement strand
ATATGGAAGTTCTTGTTGGCCTCGGACATCGCAAGGTGATCGCCCGACTTGACCGTCTCTTCGAATCGCCGCTCCCGGTCGGCCATGGTCGCGAGGTCCGCCTCGGTCCGCAGCTCCGCCGCCCAGCGCGCGTTCATGCGTTGCGCGATGTCCAGCGCATCCACGTATTTTGGAAAGTTCTCGATCTCGATCGGCGCGACAATCGTGCTGCGGTTCGGCAGCGTCACCACCAGATCCTCGACGGCGAGACGGATCAGCGCCTCGCGCACCGGCGAGCGCGACAGGTCGAACCGGCCGGCCAGGCTGGTCTCGTCCAGCAGCTGCCCCGGCGGCAGGGCCAAGCTCAGAATCTCGGTGCGCAGGGTGTCGTAGACCGTCATCCAGCCCGCACCCTTGGTGCGTTTGCCCTCGATCTCGCCTGAAGCCACGGAAGCGCCCTCCGACTCAGCATTGTCGACACGTTGTATTTTTAGCTTGACCGCCGATCGAGCGCAAGTCTATTGTCGACACTCAGTCGACATTGTGGCGGCAACCAAGCCGCTGATTTGACGAGGAGAAGACCCGTGGAGCTGCGCGGAATCCTGCCTGCCTTGGTGACGCCGTTCGACAAAGCAGGCGAGACCGATTTCAGGACGCTGGAGCGTCTGGTCGAATACCAGCTCTCGAAAGGCGTGCACGGCTTCGTCCCGATGGGGTCGACCGGCGAGTACTACGCCATGTCGGACCAGGAGCGCATCGACGTGCTGAAATGCGTGAAGGAAGTCGTGGGAAAGCGCGGCCAGCTCATCGCCGGAACCAATGCCGGCTCCACCCGCGACGTCATCCGGCACACCGAGGCCGCGAAGAAGCTCGGCTACGAGGCGGTGCTGCTCCCGCCGCCCTATTACTCGCTGCCGTCGCAGGGAGAGTTGCTCGCCCACTACAGCGCCGTGCTTGACGCGGTCGACGTCGAGATCGTGCTCTACAATTTCCCGCTTCGCGCGGGTGTCGAGGTCGGCTTCGAGGTGCTCGATGCGCTCGCGGACAACCCCCGCGTCATCGCGATCAAGGAAAGCAGCGGCAATCTCGTGCGCGCGCTCGAAATCCATCGGCGCTACGGGTCCAAATACCAATTGTCCTGCGGCAGCGACGATCAGGCTTTCGACTTCTTCATGTGGGGCGCGACCAGTTGGATCTGCGGCCCGGCCAACTGCCTGGTCGAGCCGTGCGTCAAATTCTACAACGCCTTCGCCGCGGGCGATCTCAAGGCCGCGCAGGCGATCGCGGCGGCGCTCTATCCGGCCATGGTCAACCTGGAATCGGGCAAGTTCGTGCAGAAGGTCAAGTACGGCTGCGAACTGATGGGCCTGCCGGTCGGCGAGCCGCGCCGCCCATTGCTGCCACTGGGCGACGTCGAAAAGCGGGAGCTGGCAAGAGTGCTCGCGGCCGCGAACACCTGATTCGATGGCCGGCTTCGCGCACTCGATCGAGCTCATCCAGGTCCATTGCCAGGGCGAGATCGGCAAGGTGCTGGTGGGCGGCGTGCCGGAGATTCCCGGCGCGACCATGCTCGACAAGATGCATCACATCAACAAGGTCGACGACAGCCTGCGGCGCTTCGTGACGCTGGAGCCGCGCGCCAGCGCGCAGATGTCGGTCAACCTGCTGGTGGCGCCGACGCGCGCAGGGGTCGATTCTGGCGCCGATGCCGGCTTCATCGTGCTGCAGGCGGACCAGGCCCACGCGATGTCCGGCAGCAACTGCATCTGCGTGGTGACGGCCCTGCTCGAGACCGGCCGGGTCGCGATGCGGGAGCCGGAGACCATCGTGCGCCTGGATACGCCGGCGGGCCTCGTCGTCGCGCGCGCGCGCTGCGCCGCCGGACGCTGCCTGTCGGTCAGCCTCGACAATGTTCCTTGCTTTGTCGAAGCCCTGGATCGCGAAATCAATACGCCGCATTGGGGAACAGTCCGGGCCGACATCGCCTTCGGCGGCATCTTCTACGCCATCGTCGATGTCGATCAGCTGGATATGACGATCGATCCCAGGAATGCGCGCGCGCTCGCGGAGGCGGGCATCCAGCTCAAGGAAACGATCGCGCAGCAAGTCCCAGTCAGCCATCCGGAATTGGCAGGCATGACCGACATCGCCTACGTCATGTTCCGTAGCATCGAGCCCGACGGCGCCATCCGTACCTGCACCACGCTGAAGGCTGGCCGGGTCGACCGCTCGCCCTGCGGCACCGGAAGTTCCGCCAACCTCGCGGTCCTTCACGCGCGCGGCGAAGTGAAGGTGGGCGATACCAGGCGGTCTCGCTCGATCATCGGCGGCGAGTTCCTGGTCGAGGCGATCGGCGAAACCAAGGTCGGCGGCCGCCTGGCCATCCTGCCGCGCATCACCGGACAGGCCTGGATCTACGGCAGAGAGGAATTGCGCGTGGACGGCAGCGATCCTTTCCCGAAGGGTTTCGCCCTCTCCGACACGTGGGGACCGCACGTCGCCTGAGGCGATTGGGTCGCTTCAACCCTGGCGTTTACCATGTACGTCCGGCAGCGGATATTCGTGGAGATTCACCTCCTAGGGTCTCGGGCCGAGACGGGCCGGACACGGCTGCAAATCAATCGCATCCGAACGCCGAAAGAAGACCGCTCGCCGCCCTTTTCAGGACAACTGTCTTGTGTATGATGGCGGCGGCTTATCGGCGCTCGGGGCGGCGATCAACCGGAAATTCAATCCGCGGGACAGCGGAGGAAGCCGGATCGATCCATGCCCCTCCTGTTGCAACTCGCTTGGGGCAAGATCATGAATTTCCGTTCGAACGAGACGCGCGCATCCACCGGCATTCGCAAGTGGGGAGCGCCTCTCATCGCCGCGCTCGCCACGGCGGTGCTCGCGGCCACGGCGCAGGCCGAGACCAAGTACCTCATCGACCACGAGGTCTGGGGCGGCTATCAGAAATATCTGAGCACGATCGGCACCACCAAGGCCGGTGCGTTTGCGATCACGGCGGATGGCCGGGGTTATTTCTACAGTTGGTGCGGTGCCCTGCATTGCATCGGCGGGCCCAGCTACAGCCACGATGCCAAGACCCGGTGCGAAGCGGAGTACGATACGGAGTGCGTGGTCTTCGCCGTGCGGCGCGATATCCGCATCGCGTATGAGATCAGGAACTGAACGAGCCCGCTGACCGTGTTCGCGAGGAAGCGCCTTTGATCGTCGAGACCGACCGACTGAAGCTCCGCTGCATGGAGCCGAAAGATATCGACGATTTCGTGCGCGACCTCGGCGACTGGGAGGTCCAGCAATGGCTGGCACTGCCGCCCTTTCCCTACGAGCGCAAGGACGGCGAGGCTTTCCTGGCGATCGTCCGGAACAATCACGCTACGCCCTGTCCGACCGTGTTCGTGATCGCGGACAAGGCGAGCGACGTGGCCCTCGGCACCGTCGCCATCGACATCGACGGCGAGGGCAACGGCGTTCTGGGCTATTGGCTGGGCCGCGATCATTGGGGGCACGGCTATGCCAAGGAAGCGGTCGCGGCCCTGCTGCGCCATGCCCAAGGGCATCCAACGCTTCGCCATCTCTCCGCGGTGACCGACCTGGAGAACATTCGCTCGCAGCATGTGCTGGCCACCTGCGGGCTTGTGGATTGCGGCCTGAGAGACCGGACCCCGCCCTCCCGCCGTGGGTCGACCCGATTGCGCCGATACGAGCTCGCCATCAAGGGCCTGTGAAAGGCGACCACCGCGCGACGATGCTGGAGGGTCGCGCGGTGGCCTTGGTCACGCGCTTATCAGGTGCGCGTGATCGAAAGGCCGCCGTCGAGCAGCGAGGCGGTGCCGGTCACGAACGACGAGTCATCGGACGCGAGATAGAGCACCGAGCGCGCGATCTCCTCCGGTTTGCCGACCCGCTTCAACGCATGCAGGTTGGTGAGCCAGGCCTGCTGCTCGGGCGTGTTGTTGACCTGCTGGTACATCGGCGTGTCGACGGCGCCCGGCAGGATTGCGTTCACGCGAATGCCCTGCGGCCCGTATTCCGATGCCAGCGACTGGGTGAGGCCGATCAATCCCGACTTGCTGGCCGCGTAGGCGGCGACGCCCGGGAACGCGACCGTGTAGCCGACGAAGGTCGAAGTGAAAATGATCGATCCGCCGCCCTGTTTGATCATCGCTGGAATCTGGTGCTTGGCGCCGAGGAACGCGCTGGTGAGGTTGACCGCGAGGGCGCTGGTCCAATCCTTCTCCGCAATCTCGGTGGTCGGACCGGCGGGGCCGATCGTCCCGGCATTGTTGAAGGCGATGTCGAGGCGGCCGAACGTCTTGACGGCCGCCGCCACCAGATCCTGCGCGTAGGTCTCCGATTGCACGTCGCCGGCGAGGGCGATGGCCTCTCCGCCGTCCGCCTTGATCTCGCGCACCAGTTCGGCCAGCTCCGCCTCGCGCCGGGCGCCCACCACCACCTTGGCGCCTTCCTGGGCGAACAGCTTGGCCGTCGCGCGGCCGATCCCGGAGCTTGCTCCGGTGACGATGGCGACCTTTCCAGACAATCTCGGCATGGCATCCTCATTTATGTAACGGTTGATACATAACACAGGTAGAAAGCTTGCAAGCCGCCGTCAAGTGAATTATGTATTAACTGACACAGAAATAGGAGCCGAGATGGCCACCCGCGGCCGCCCGCGCAGCTTCGACCGAGACGCCGCCTTGCGCAGCGCCATGAAAACCTTCTGGAAATCCGGCTACGAGGGCGCCTCGATGGCCGCCTTGACCGAGGCCATGGGCATCAATTCGCCCAGCCTCTATGCCGCCTTCGGCTCCAAGGACGCGCTGTTCCGCGAAGCCGTCGCGCTCTACCTGGAAACCGAGGATGCCAAGGGCAAGGCCATCCTCGAAGCCGGGCCGACCGCCCGCGCCGCCATTCACGCCATGCTGCGCAACAGCGTCGCCAACCTCGCGCGGC
>DASYRS010000199.1:0-3720 GCA_036004205.1 Dongiaceae bacterium | reverse complement strand
TCTCCATCCCCGACGAAGGCGCGCTCTCGGCCTCGGTCGAGAATGCCGTGAAATCCGGCATTCCCGTCATCGTGATCGATTCCGGCGGATCGGAACTGTCGCGCAAGCTGGGCGCGCTGTTGTTCATGGGCCAGTCGGAATATGACGCCGGCGTCGCGGCCGGCCAGCGCGTGAAGGCGCTCGGCCTCAGCAAGGCGGTATGCGTCAACCACGAGGTCGGCAACGTCAGCCTCGACGACCGCTGTCGCGGCTTCGGCGACGGCCTCGGCGCCAAGGTGCCGGTGCTGCAGGGCGTGATGGATCCGACCGAGATGAAGGGCCGCATCGCGGCGCACCTTGCGAAGAATCCTGACACCCAGTTCGTGCTGACCGTCGGCTCGGCCGGCGCCGATCCGGCGCTCGCCGCGATCGACGAGGCGGGCCTCTCCGGCAAGATCAAGACCGGCACGTTCGATCTGTCGCCGACCATCCTGAAGGCGGTGGTCGACGGCAAGATGGAATGGGGCATCGACGCCCAGCAGTACCTGATGGGCTATATCCCCGTGGTCGCGTTCGATCTGCTGAAGCGCTACAAGCTGGCGCCGATCGCGGACTATCCCACCGGCCCCGGCTTCGTCGGCAAGGCCGAGGCGGGCTCGGTCATCGAACTCGCCAAGCAGGGCGTTCGTTAGACTCGCGAGCCGCCGGGGCCGGCTACTCCACAGGGTCGGCCCCGGCGATTTTTTGCGGTATCATTCCGCGTCTGACATCATTTTGTGCCTGACGAGGGGCCACCGCTGATGGCGGTTACCGAACAACAGAAAAGTCGCGACGAGCGGGTGCGCGAGATCGGCTTCGCGCGCCAGGCTCTGCGCCGGCCGGAGCTGGGCGCGGCGGCCGGCTGCGTGCTGGTGCTCATCTTCTTCGCGCTGTTTGCCGGCGACAGCGGCCTGTTCAGCGCGCGCGGCGTGGTGAACTTCCTGGAGGTGTCCGCGCAACTCGGCATCCTCGCGGTCGCGGTCTCGCTGCTCATGATCGGTGGCGAGTTCGATCTGTCGCTGGGCTCGATGATTGCCTTTGCCGGCGTCATCATCGCGATTCCTTCGACCGTGCTCGGCTGGCCGATCTGGACCTGCGTGCTGCTCGCGTTCGCGGCGGCCATCATGGTCGGCACTGTCAACGGCTGGCTGGTGGTGAAGACCGGCCTGCCATCTTTCATCGTCACGTTGGCGTCGCTGTTCATCCTGCGCGGCGTCACGCTGGGCTTGACCCGCCTCATTACCGGCCGGACGCAGATTCCCGGCATCAAGGAATTGACGGAAGGCGACTGGCTGGCGCCGGTGTTCAGTGGCCAGTTCGGCGGCGGCATCCTGATCTGGCTGGCCGATATCGGAATCATCGACAAACGGCCGGACGGCTTGCCGACGGTGCAGGGCATCCCGGTCTCGATTCTGTGGTGGCTGGGTTTGACGGTAGTCGCCACCTGGATCCTGCTGCAGACGCGGTTCGGCAACTGGATCTTCACGGTCGGCGGCGATGCCAACGCGGCGCGCAATGTCGGCGTGCCGGTGGCTCGGGTGAAAATCCGCCTGTTCATCCTGTCCGCCTGCGCCGCCACCTTGTTCGCCGCGATCCAGGTCTTGAGTGTCGGTTCCGCCGACACCTCGCGCGGCCTGCAAAAGGAGTTCGAGGCCATCATCGCGGTGGTGATCGGCGGCACCTTGCTGACCGGCGGTTACGGCTCGGCGATCGGCGCGATGTTCGGCGCGCTCATCTTCGGCATCGTGCAGATGGGCATCTTCTATACCGGCATCGACACCGATTGGTTCAAGGCCTTCATGGGAATCATGCTGCTGGCGGCGGTGCTGTTCAACGACTACATCCGCAAGAAAGCGTCGGAGTCGCGCTGATGGCACCGTTGATGGAACTGCGCGACGTCAGCAAATATTTCGGCACGGTGATCGCGCTCAACGGCGTGTCGTTCGCGGTCCAGGCCGGCGAAGTGCATTGCCTGCTGGGCGATAACGGCGCCGGCAAGTCGACGCTGATCAAGATCCTGTCCGGCGTGCACGGCCCAACCCAGGGCGAGATCCGCCTGCAGGACCAGCCGGTGCAGTTCACCTCGCCGCGCGACGCGCTGGATCGCGGCATCGCCACGGTCTATCAGGATCTGGCGACCGTGCCGCTGATGAGCGTTGCCCGCAATTTCTTCGCCGGGCGCGAGCCCTTGACCGGCTGGGGCCCGTTCAAGCGCATGGACTGGCCGATGATCGAGCGCGTGGCGCGCGAGGAGATGGGCCGCATGGGCATCGATATCCGCGACCCCGGCCAGCCGGTCGGCACCTTGTCGGGCGGCGAGCGCCAGTCCCTCGCCATCGCGCGCGCGGTCTATTTCGGCGCCAAGGTGCTGATCCTGGACGAGCCGACCTCCGCGCTCGGCGTGCATCAGGCGGCGGTGGTGCTGCGCCTGATCGCCAAGGCGCGGGCGCGGGGCCTCGGCGTCATCTTCATCACCCACAATGTCCATCATGCCTTTCCGGTGGCGGACACCATCACGCTGCTCAATCGCGGCCGCAGCCTCGGCACCTTCCGCAAGGGCGAAATCTCGCGCGACCGCGTGCTGGAGATGATGGCGGGCGGCAAGGAGCTGGTCGATCTCGAGGCCGAGCTTGCCGCCATGAGCCGCCCGGACAGCCAAACCGCTATATCCCTTCAATAGTCACTGACAGGTTCTTCTATGAGCGTACGTCTCGGCATCAATCCGATCGGCTGGACAAATGACTGCATGCCCTGGTTGGGCGACTTCATTTCCCTCGACACCTGCCTTGCGGAAGCGAGGAAAGCGGGCTTCTCGGGCGTGGAACTGGGGCGCAAGTTTCCGCGCTCAGCCAAGGAGCTCGCGCCGATCCTGAAGAAGCACGGGCTGAAGCTGGTCTCCGGCTGGTATTCCGCCAATCTGATGGAGCGCGACGCGAAGGCGGAGATCGCCGCCATGAGGGATCACCTCACCCTGCTGCGCTCCATGGGCTCTGACGTCATGGTGTTCGCCGAGACGACCGGCGAGATCATCAACCAGGTCGGCGCGCCGATCAGCCGACGGCCGAAAGTGAAGAACGCCGCGGGCTGGAAGAGTCTCGGCAGCCGCTTCACCGAAGTGGCGCGCTACATGCGGGACAACGGCGTGCAGATGGCCGTGCACCACCACATGGGCACCGTCGTCGAATCGCAAGCGGATATCGACCGGCTGCTGGAGAACAGCGGCGAGGCGGTCGGCCTCTTGCTCGACACCGGCCACATGACGTTCGCCGGCGGCGATCCGATCGCGGTCGCGCGGAAATACGCCGACCGTATCAAGCACGTGCATTGCAAGGACATCCGCCGCTATGCCCTCGCCGCCTGCCGCGAGCGCGACGTGAGCTTTTCCGAGGCTGTCCTCTGCGGCATCTTCACCGCGCCCGGCGACGGCCTGGTGGATTTCAAGACCGTGTTCGACATCCTCGCCAAGGCGAAATACAGCGGCTGGCTGGTGCAGGAAGCCGAGCAGGACCCCCGCGTCGCCCACCCCGCCAGCTACGCCGCCCTCGGCCACGCCCACATGGCGCAGTTGTGCGCCGGAGCAAAGTTGAAGCTGGCGGCGTAGGCGAATCACTCGCCATTCCATCAAATTCCCCTTCCCCCCTTGCGGGGCAGGGCAATCGCATATGAAGAAACCGCGCTGTGATCCCCTCCCCCAACATGGGG
>DASYRS010000198.1:0-4497 GCA_036004205.1 Dongiaceae bacterium | reverse complement strand
GAGCACTTGCGTCGAGAGTCGCGGGGCCGCGACATGCTGCTGCAGGAAATGCTGGTCAACCATCCAGCGATCGCCGATCTGGCCGAGCAGTCGCTGATCGCGATCCGGGTCTTCACCACCCTCGATGAGACCGCAGCGCCGGTCGTCACGCATGCCATGCTGCGCGTCATCTCCAAGCTCGAGCCGACCTGGCACAGCAAGCGCGAACATGCCGCGCGCATCGACCTGCACAGCGGCCGCCTCGGCCAAATGTGCAACGACAAGGACCTGTGGCCCGGCCGCTGGAGCGACGATCACCCGGTCACCGGCGCGCGGGTCGCGGGCCGGTTGCTGCCCGGCTGGCCGGACGTGCGCGTGCTGGCGGTGGGCGCGCACCAGGTGTTTGCCGACCGGATGCTGGTCGGCTGGGACATCGCGCTGACGCCGTCAGGCCCGGTGATCCTGGAAGGCAACTCCTATCCCGACGTGCATTTCCTGCAGCGCGTGCACGAGCAGCCGATCGGCTTGAGCGCCCTCGGCCAGCTGCTGCGTCAGGCGCTCGACGCGGCGCGGGTCAGGGATGGGCATATGACCGGACGATAGGCGCGCGATCTGCCCTAAACGGCTCTGGTTCATTGCGCCCGCGCGCTGTATTTTAGGGCGAGGGGACGCGACCGGGGGCAGACGCCGTGCTGGCAAAACGATCCGACACCGAAATAAAGGCCGATCAGGGCGGTGCGATTCAGGGCGATGTCATTTCGGGCGATGCCATCAAGCGCAAGCGGCGCAAGCCGGCGGAAGAGCCGGCTTGGGAACTAACCGACTTCAAGACCATGGCGAGCCTCGCGCTCCTGCTACTGCCGGCCTGGCTGTTGCCGGAGCGTTCCTGGGCGCCGCTGTGCCGCGCAAGGATTGCTTTGTCGACCCTCACCGGCGCCCGCGCCATCAAGCGCACCGCAAAGACCGTCCGCAAGGCGCTCGGCCAATCGGATGTCGCGAACTCCGAAGCGATCATCCGGGGCCTCAAAGCGGCGGTTTATGAGATGCGGATGCAGGACCTGCGCGGCTGGCGGCCAGATGGATGGAAGCCGCACATTGTTCTGGAAGGGGAAGAGCATCTGCGCGCCGCGCTCGGCGGCGGCAAGGGCGCCATCCTCTGGCTCGCGCCGTTCGTGTTCAACAGCGGCCCGACCAAGATCATCCTGCACCAGAAGGGCTATCGCGTCTCGCATCTGAGCAGCCCGAAACACGGCGTCTCCGAGACCCGCTTCGGCGTGCGGTATCTCAATCGCATCCGCTGCATCCCGGAGGATCGCTATCTGGCCGACCGCATCGTGTTCGACAGCGCCGCGCCGACCACCGCGATGCGGCGGATGGTGCGGGCGCTCAAGGCCGGCGAGGTGGTGTCGATCGTCGCCTCATCCACGGAAGGCTACGAGATGATCAAGGGGCCGATCTTCGGCGGCCGTCTGTCGGTCGCGGTCGGCGCGCCGCGCCTGGCCGCGCTGACCGGCGCGCCGCTGCTGCCGGTCTTCACCGTGCGCGATCCCGACGCCGGCTGGCGCATCGTCGTGGAACAGCCGATCGCGATCGCATCCGATCGCTCGTCGGATGAGCGCTGCCTCGCCGCGGTGGCGGAGTTCCTGCGCCGCAGCGAGCCATGGGTCAGACGGTTCCCGGAGCAGTGGCGCGCCTGGAGCAAGTGGCGCGAGGAATAGCGTCAGGGATAGCGCCAGGCCGGATCGTCGAGCTTGGCCTCGAGCCGGTCGAGATGGAAATCCAGCAGCTGGCCGAGGCGCATGTTGCCGATAGGCTGCCGGAACACGCGCTCGGGAAAGACCGGGTCGAGAAAGCTGTTGCCCTCCAGAAGCGCCGGCCCGTCCGGCGTGATCGCCATGTCCCAGCCGATGATCACCCGCTCCGGCACAAGGCGATGAGCCTTGAGCGCGAGCGCGGCGAGCTCCGGCCAGCAGGGCACGATGCGGCCAGTCACCGCCGCGCCGCTGATCGGATGGCGATCGAACCACTCCGACAAGCATGGCGCCTTGTCGCCGGTGAGCCTGCCGAGCGCGCCGGTTTGGAGGTCGATCGGTGCGCCGTACTCCTCGACCCAGCCGGCGTCCCAGTTCGGCTCGAGCTTGGTCATCGAGCGCAGATAGGCGTTGGTCAGAACCGGGCGCAGCTCCTCGTCGAGGCAGGTGATCAGGCGGAACGTGATCAGCGTCGCGTCCGCCAGATCGGCAAGCGCCGGGTGGTTATGCAGCAGCGGCATCACCATCATCCGGTCGCGCTCCGAGCGCCGCGAGCGGCGCTGAAGCTCTTGCGTGATCTCATCGAGGGACACCTGCCGGCCCTCTTCATCCCGATACTCGAACGGGCCGGTGCGCCAATAGCTGGCGGTACCATGAGCGCCCATGCCGCGGCGGGGCTTCACGAACAGGTCGCGATCCAGGTCGGCGCGCGAACCGCCGGGCCAGGATAGCTCGCCGTCCTCGACCAGCATGATCGGATGCGGATGCGGGATATCGTTCTCGGCGCACCAGCGCGAGACCTTCAGCTTGTCACCCAGCGCCTTGGCGCGATCCCTCGCCTCCGGATCGATGCGGTTCAGGCCCTTGAAGAGCCCATGCTTGATCTCGTTCTTCATGACGAAGGCATCGACATTGGCCATCGCGCCGTCGCGATAGAACTCGAGCACGTAGTAGACCCAGGCCTTGGCGCCGTGGAACAGGATCAGGCGCATCTGGTCCCAGACCTGGCGCCGGATCGAAACGCCGAACTCGCGCCGTACCTGTGCGCCCAGGAGCCGGATCATCGCCGCGATCCGATAGAGATTCACCAGCGGGCGGCCGACGTACTGGTCGAACAGCCAATAGAGGCCTTCGGGTGAATGGTCGCGCAGCAGGAGTCTGCGCTGGAGGCGCCGGGCCTTGGCACCGACCGGCAGCGGTTTCGCGGGCGATTTTGGCGAATCGAATGACGCCTCGGCAGGAGCTGACCGCTCTTCAAGGTCGCTGTTGGGCATGTGTGCAGGACGCATTGGCAGCCGCTCTGGCCCTTGTTGGATGAACGCCCAGGGGCGCCGCTGGGCCCATGCTGTCACCATACACCGGGGACTGCAACTTGGCGCACTTTACCATTTTGTAAACTGAGGGAGGGAGGCCGACTCCTACTGCGCCGCGCCGGCCAGGTGCGGCGAAACCAGCCGTGCCTCGGCATGGCCGGAGAGAGTGTCCTCCAGGCTCGGGTTGCCGAACTGCTTGGGCGCGGCGTTGGCGCGCTCGATGATGTCGATGCCGGCGTTGCTCTCATTCTCGATCCAGGGCTTGAGCTGCTGGTCGATCTCCGGGTTGACGAAGAGCATCATGGACGAGCGCGGGTCGGTGCGGCGGCTGTTGCGCACCTGGTGATAGCCGGGCTTCACGCGATAGCCCGTCATCAGCGACAGCAGGCTGCCCGGCATCACGACAAAATGGTCCGGCGTGACATTCGCCGGCACGAACGCGCCGTCGACCTGGATCTCCAGGCCCGGCGCGTTGCTGGTGACCAAGGTGACCAGATGACCATCCTCGTGCGGGTCCTGCAGCAGCTCCCGGCGGTGGTGCGCCGGTTCGTAGTGGTTGAGCTGGATGTAGGTGGCGTTGTAGAAGCGCAGCTCCGGCGCGCCCGGATTGAAATACTCGGCCATCGCCGCGAACAGCTCCCGCGTCAGCCCGCCCAGCATGTTGGAGGCGTGGCGCAGCGCGCCGTGCAACGGGCAGCCGGCGGCCCAGGCTTTCAGTTCCGGCCGCGCGCGGTTGCAGTTCCAGGCGGAGAAGGATTCGGTCAGGTCCGGCCGCTCCGGCACCTGGGCATATTCCGGGCCCAGCTCGCGATAGCCTTCGACCCAGGCGGGAACGGCGTAGCGATGCTTGTCGGCGGCGCGGCGGGCGAAGAATTCGTTGGCCAGCGCAAAGGCGCGGTCGATCGCACGGCACAGCTCGCCATCGATCGGGATGCGCAGAAATCCTTGCCGCTCGAGTTGCGGCATCATGGCCAGATAGGCGCTGCGATCGGGCGACCGCGCACGGTCGACAGAAAGCGGGCTCATGAGCAAGCGCTCCTTGCGGCGGCGGATTCGGTGAAGTCCGCAGGAGGAACTTACCTTACCCACCGCGAATGTTGTGTCCAGCGCGGGCGCAGGAGACATTATTCCCCTGCTCCCGAAGGCCGGACGGGATATGGCCAACCTATAAGCTCCGGTGTGACGGCACGGTGACGGCCGGCGCCGGCGGAATATCGGCGACATAGTGCCGCATAAGCTATGACGGGTGTCACTCCGGGCGCCCCGGCTCACGTCCCGACCGGCGGGCTCTAGGCTTCGAACGGCAGGAAATCGTCGAGGCCGATGCAGCGCGCCACATGCCTGCCGTCTTCGGACAGGGGAAACACACCGAATTCGGCGAAGCCGAGGATGCTGTCGCGGAACCCCCACTGGTAATGGCCGACGACCGGCGCGGCGGTCGCGCGCAGGGTGTC
>DASYRS010000197.1:0-2245 GCA_036004205.1 Dongiaceae bacterium | reverse complement strand
CGCCATGCCCAGCGCGCCATGAATCTCAATCCGCTGACGCGCCGGCAGATCGGAATCGCGCTGGTCGTGTTGCTGGCGCTGATCTTTTCCAAGTTCTTCTATACTGCCAGCCTCAGCAGCTACTACACGTTCTACGTGATCGACCATTTCGGCGTGCCGGTGCAGCGGGCGCAGATCTATCTGTTCATCTATCTCGCCTCGTTCGCGCTGGGCACGCTGGTGGGCGGCCCCATCGGCGACAAGATCGGGCGCAAGAAGGTCATCTGGTTCTCGATCCTGGGCGCGCTGCCGTTCACGCTCGTCCTGCCCTACGCCAACGAATTCTGGGTGGTGGTGCTGACCATCCCCATCGGCCTCATCCTCTCCTCCGCCTTCTCCGCCATCGTCGTCTATGCGCAGGAGCTGATGCCGGGCAAGGTCGGGCTCGTGGCGGGATTGTTCTTCGGCCTGGCATTCGGGATGGGCGGCGTCGGCGCCGCCGTGCTCGGCGAGCTCGCCGACCTCACCAGCGTGGAGCTGGTCTTCAAGCTCTGCGCCTTCCTGCCGGCGATCGGCCTGGTCACCTGGCTGCTGCCGAATCTGGAAAGCACATCGCGGCGCAGCGCGGCCTGACGCTCAATAAATCCTCGGCACGCCGGGGAACCCCTGGCGCCTGAATCGCTTGTTCACCGGCGGCGCGACGGGATCAGGCCGAGTGGTCGGCTATCTGTGACTTTTTAGTGTCAAGTCATTGAGTCCTAGCGAAAATTCCGCGCCTGGCAAATAATGTCGTTGCAGTGCAGCAAACGGGATGTTGCAGTGCGATGGAGGTGCGGGACCACGAATCTGTGTTGTTCCCAAGAGATCACCGCTTCGAGTTTCGGTCCCGGTGGACAATGCGTGGCTTTTGAGATGTGGCGTCGGATGTGGGACGGTCAACGTGCTGGCAGCTCGATTGGCGGAAGACAACGAGCAGGTGCCTTGCGTGGGTAAGACGCGGGTTTGCGTTGTCGGACTGCGCGGCATTCCCGGGGTCATGGGCGGGATCGAATCGCATTGCGAGCAGGTGTTCCCGCGGCTGAAGGCGCTCGCCCAGCAATACGACATCACCATCATCGGCCGAAAACCCTATATCGCAGGCGGCGCCTACGAGTATCAGGGCGTCCGCGTCGTCCCGCTGCCCGCCGTCAAGAACAAGTATCTGGAGGCGATCACCAACACGGCGCTGGCAGTCTTCTATGCGCGCTTCGTGCTGAAGGCGGAGATCCTCCACATCCACGGGATCGGACCGGCCTTGCTGGGGCCGCTGGTCCGCGTGTTGGGCATGAAACTGGTCGTCACCCATCACGGCCAGGATTTCGAGCGGCAGAAATGGAACGCCATCGCCAAGGCGGCGCTGCGCCTCGGCGAACGCTGCGCGACCGCGGCGGCACACCGCATCATCGTCGTGTCGAAATCGGTGACCGAGGAATTACGCCGGCGCAATCCGCGGCTGCGCTCGCGGATCGACTATATCCCCAACGGCGCCACCGAATTTCCCGATTCCGATGCGAACCAGGACGAGCGATCGATACTGGCGCAGTTCGGGATCGAGCCGCAGCGATACATTCTCGGCGTCGGCAGGCTGGTGCCGGAGAAGGGTTTCCATGACCTGATCGCCGCCTTCTACCGCGCCAATCCGGCCTGCAAGCTCCTGATCGCGGGCGCCGCCGATCATGAGGACGACTATTCCCGCTCGCTGCTGCGCCATGCCAACGATCGCATCCGGTTCTGCGGATTCCAGAGCCACGATGTCCTGCGCGTGCTCTACCGGAATGCCGCCTTGTTCGTGCTGCCCTCGACGCATGAAGGGCTGCCGATCGCCGCGCTCGAAGCGGCCAATCTGGGCGTGCCGGTGCTGTTGAGCGACATCCGGCCGAACCTCGACATAGAACTGGCGCCGGTGAACTACTTTCCGGTGCGCGATGTCGGCGCGCTGAAACGCAAGCTGCTGGCGAACTACGAGATGTACCGCGTGGATGGCGACGCGATCGCGCGGCGGTTCAACTGGGGCCGTGTGAGCGAGGCGACGAGCCGCGTCTACGCCGCTCTGGCGGGGGCGTGACCGTCGATGGCAACCGATATCGCGCGCATGTCCGCGACTGGCGCTCCCGACTTCCCTGCCATGGAAGCACGGCCGGGGCCGGCGCGGTGGGTCGCCCTTGGCATCAGCCTCGCCCTCACGGGCTATATCTTCCACGATTCGATCCAGAGCACGGTCGATACC
>DASYRS010000196.1:0-11628 GCA_036004205.1 Dongiaceae bacterium | reverse complement strand
GTCGGTCAGGTCGATACAGCCTGCCGAGCCTGGCGACGAGCCCCCGTGAATTGCAAATCCACCGCGGCCAAAGGTCTGCGTCTCGGATTTCGGCGTCAGCCATGCACGATAGTTTCCCCAAGATGGCCTGCCTCCACGCCAATTCGGAATGCCGATTCGGCCTATCAAGTCTTCCCCGTCGCTGATCTCCTGAATTTGGTCGACACTGATACCGTATTTCCCGCTCGGAAGCGGGCCATGATCTTGCCAGATCTGGTGCTGCTGTCCCTGCAGCCCTGGCCGCCCCGACACCGCTGGCCAACTCGCAATTGGCCTACCATTCTCCTGAAGCGTCAATTTGGCGCCGTCAAACCGCAAGCCATATTGCGGATGCATCCGTTGCTCATAGCGGCGCAGGCGCTCATGGATTTCGCCGTCCTCGTCGATGCTATTGGCGTCCGCCATGCCACTCTCTCTCTTCGATTTTTCATTTCTTGCCGTCGCAGCAGGCAAACAACTAAAAATTAAAGGCTATCTTCAGTTGTCGCCCTTCCGAACCTTTAGCCAAGTGAGGCTCAGGTTACCGCCAGTCCGCCGATCGTCTGTTATTTGCCGGTCCTGGCCTGTCGGCCAGCTCTCTCTCACCGGTGCGACGATACCTGGATCATGCCACGCGCCATAACGCAGATCAATAATTTCTCGCTATGCGTGTTCCAACGCGTCACGCAATTCCGCCTGCATGCCTTTGATGGCAGTCAAGCAGCGAGAGTGAGGATCGCGTAGCTGTGCCGGATGCCGTCGATCTCGCCTTCGACGACGGAACTGAAATCGCAGGCGATCTTCGGGTTTGCACGCGCCACCGCCGATGTGATCTGCGCGCGCGGCCTGGCCCAGGCAAGACCGGTCAGCTTCCGAAGCTCCGCCGCCTCGGGAAAATGCACCAGGGCCGTCGCGCCCGGCGTCATCATGGTGGCGATGTTGCCGACATAGGCATCGAACCGGCCCTCCGGTACTTTGGAGCATACGTGCCAAGAAATGATATAGCGCGGCCGCTCGGCACGCGCGCGATGGATGACATCATCTGCAATCACATCCAGCCGCGGCCGTTTCGCTTCGGCCAGGTCCGGCGACAGATGGGCGCGGCCGAGATCGAGGAAATCCTGCGCCAGATCCATGCCCCAATATTTGTCCGGCTCCAGGAAATTGATCAGTGGCGGTGCCAGACGAAGACTTCCGCACCCGTAGTCGACCGTGAGGTCGCCCGGCTGCAGACCGTGTTTCAGCAGAAAATCGAGCAGCTCGGATTCGTTCCGCAGCGGCCGGGCCGTCGGTCCGATGGCGGGATGCCCGTGGCCCGATCGAATCTTGGCCATCACGCGGTGCACATAATACTGCTCGTAAGGCGCCGTGGGATGACCCAGCCGCCACCTCCAATAGTTCAGCGCTCTTCGGATTCTCTTTTTGAATTTCATGAAGGAAGCCGGCGGTGGACGCAAAATCGGCGCGAAACTGCCAGATTCCAGGTGCCCGCACCAGTAACCGCCGCGTGTATCGGGTGATCAAATATCGCCGGCAGATTGCTCACGCAGCCTGGCCGCTGGCCCTGCGAGCGGCGCCGCTCAATACAACCTCGATGCAATTGCGTTCGGTCGGATGAACGCGGGCAAAACCGCCATGGACCCGCGCGACGTGACGCACGATGGCAAGCCCCAAGCCCGCGCCGGTCGAGGATGCCTTGCCTTTGCGGAATCGGTCGAACACGCTGTCGCGCAGATCTTCGGGAACTCCACTGCCCTCGTCGCTCACCTGCAGGATGACCGGCTCGGTGGCATCCGTCCGCATCGGCGCCGACAAGCGTACGGTGATCTTGCCGCTGCCATGCGAGAGTGCGTTGTCCAGCAGATTGCGCACCATGTTACGAAGATCGGCGGCGTATCCCATGATGCTGATCGGCAGTTCCGCGTCGGTCGCGATCTCGATCTCCCGCCCCGCGTCGTCGGCCAGCGGCAGGACCATCGCGGTGGCTTCACGCACGATGCGCGGCAGATTGACCTGCTGAGGCTCCGGCAGCGCGTACGCCGCGCTTTCCATACGGGCGAGGTCCAGCAATTGCGCGACGACACGGTGCAAATGCTCGAAATCGCGCCGGATCGCCGTCCAGTCGATCCCTCCTCCCAGCTGCGCCCGCTGCAGCCTGAGATCCAGGACCGCGAGCGGCGTGCGCAGTTCATGCGCGGCGTCGGCCGTCAACCTGCGTTCCGCTTCGTAGGCCTGAGACAGCCGGTCCATCGCGCCATTGACCGCCGCCACCAAGGGCAGCACCTCATCCGGCAGCCCGGCGCTGGAGACGCGCGCCGTCGGATTTGCCGGCCCCACTTCCGCCGCCTCGCGCGAGGCGCGCTCGAGCGGGCGCAGGCTCCAGCTGCCGACCAGCCAGATCGTGGCAAGCGCCACGATGCCGCTCGGAATCAGGAGGTACATCGGCTCCACTGATTCTTCCAGCATGCTTTCCGCCAATGCCTCGGAATCGACCTGCCGTCGCGAAATCACCAGGGTGCCACCCCTTGGCGCACGGGCAGCCATGACCATCTGCACTTCCGGGCCACGAAATTCCAACGGCCCGTAATCCTCGCCCGGCGCGACATTCGACGGCTTCAACGGCTGTTTCAGGTTTGGCGCCATTGCCTCCACTTTGCCGCCGGCATCGTAGAGTGTGTAGGAGAAGCCGCTATCGGGCGTGCCATAGGCCGCCACCCAATCGTCAGGCAGCTTGAGCATCGTTGCGCCGGTCGCCGCGTCGACCGACACCGAGTCCAGAAACTCGTTGGCTTGTCCCTGCAACGTGCGTTCGGCGATCGCCTCGTCCGTATTGTAGACCTCGCGATAGGCGAAATAGACGGCCGATGCGATGCCGATCGTCGACACGATAAACAGCGAAGCAATCAACCGGAACTTCAGGCTGAACCGGCGGCGGCGCGTCATGGCAAAGGGCTCGCATCCTCTCGTTCCGCCACCAGGCGATAACCGATGCCGCGGCGGGTCTCGATGCGCACGCCGGCATCCGCGCTGATCAACCTCCGGCGCAGACGGGACACAACGGCTTCAAGCGCGTTTGGCGTGACCGGCTCGTTGAAGGAATAAAGCTGCTCCTCCAGAAAATCCCTGATCACCACGCGGCCGGAAGCCCGCAACAGCGCTTCGAGCAGATCGGATTCGCGGCGGCTCATTTCGATCGACTGGCCGCGGACCGTGACGTCGCGGGCCGCCGGATCATAGAGCAGCGCCCCGCAGACAAGCTTCGGTGCCTCGCGCGTTCCAGGACGGCGCAGCACGGCACGCAGCCTCGCCTCCAGCTCCAGCAGGCTGAACGGCTTCACCAGATAATCGTCGGCCCCCTCGTTGAGGCCCATCAACCGATCATCGAGCGAATCGCGCGCCGTCACGACGAGTGTCGGCAATCCTCCCGCCACCAGGGATGGAATCTCTCGCAGCAGCGTCATGCCGTCGACGTCCGGAAGCCCCAGATCGAGGATCAGCACATCGTAGCCGCCGGTCGACAAGGCGGCGCGCGCATCCTCGGCCGCGCCGACCGCGTCGACCACAAAGCCGCGCCCGGCAAAGTGCTCGGCCACCATGTCCCTCAGCTCGCGATGATCTTCGACCAGCAGGATCTTCACGCTTGGCCCCTTCAGCTGGAACCCGTACCCATCTTAGCGCATTTTCATGCGCGCTTGGCGAGGTAGGCATCGCACAATTCCTGCAGGCGCGCACGACCAAAGCTCGGGTCATGTCCGGCATGGACGACGCTGACCGGAAGCTGACGGAGCCTCTTCATGGTGGCGACATAGATGGGAATGTCCGAACCGGGCAACTCATCCAGCAAGGGCCCGTCATAGATCGCATCGCCGGAGAACAGAATGCCCGTCTTTGCCTCCCACAGGCCGATGCTCCCTGGCGAGTGTCCGGGCAGATGCAGAACCTCAAACCGACGGTCGCCGGTATCGACCACGTCGCCCTCGCCTACAATGCGCGTCGCCGGCGCCGGGAGCACCTGATAGGACGCCGGATCGTATCCCGCGCTCGGCACCGACGTGAACAGTTCCGGCGGCACGTCGTAGCCAGCGGCGCGGATGCTTTCCAGCAACGCGTCCTCCTTGCCGGCACCGTACAGCGATGCCGCATTGCCGGCCGCCACCTTGCGCGCCTCGGCACCATGGATCATACGATCTTCGAATTCATGGAATCCGCCGACATGGTCATAGTGGGCATGGGTCGCAACCGCCGTCAGCTTTTTCTCGAACAGGTGCCGGGCCGCCGCCTTGAGGCTCGCCATCCCGAGACCGGTATCGATCAGCAGATCCCGATCGCGCCCGCGGACGTGCCAGATGTTGCAGCGGACCAACGGGACGACATGCGGCTCCCAGATCAGCGTGATGTCGTCATCGACACGCCGGAACTCGAACCATTTGTCGGCGACTTGAAAGCCCATGTCCGTCCGCCTCTCGTTGGCTTCGCACCTCCGGAAGCTTAGCTGCTTTCAGGACCGGCCACCATCTCTCGGCGGCCGCCAGTATTGATCGAGCCCATCGGCCAGCTTTGCCACGCAGGTCGCCCACCCGATCCGGTGCTTGCGGGCAACGGGATAGATCGCGCTCCCCAGGACCGCAACTCTCAACACGATGTCCAATGTTGTGGGCGCACTTGCCCGCAGCCGCTCCGCCCATGGCACGAACCGCTTCGCGTGGATGAGGGCGGCACGCTCCGGCAAAGGCATTTCCTGCCAGCCTTTGGGTGGATCGATCTGGGAAAAGCGCGAAACGCGCGCTCGCCCTGCCCGCGTGATCGCCTCGTAGACCCAGCCGATTTCGCGCGCCGCACGGACCTGGTCGGCATCCAGTTTCCCTTTGCCCTGCAGCAGGTCGATCGGATCGATCGACGCTGGCCGTGCCGCCATCTCGGCGAGGGGACCCAAATCCTCTTCCCTAGCCTTCCCGCCGAACATGCGCGTCAAGCCGGCCAGATCGCTGATCCGCCGCAGCCGCTCCGCGATGGTCTCGGCAAGCTGCTCCGCCAGAGCCCCGCCGGCGCCGGCGCGCTCGGCCAGGATTTTGCGCCCCTGCAGCGCCTCGATCTCGCGCTCCAGCCGATTGGTCTCGCTGCGTACCCGGGCCACCGCGTCAGGCTTGCGTAGGCACAAGGCTTGCCTCAGCACCGCCAAATGAGCTTGCCAGAGTTCAGTCTCTCCGGCTGGCTTCGCTCGCAGAGCAGTCTGCATCGGACTCACCGCTTGCCATAAAGGTCGCCGGCGATGTTGAGTACGTGCTGGCGGTCCCACTCGTCCTTGATCCGGTCCGGCCACAGGATGACGATGCCCCGCTCCCGCCAGGCGCGCCGGGCCATCGCCTCCAGCTCCTTTGAATCGGCCGGCGGCTGCGACGACTTCGACATGGGTACACGCAGGCCACGCTCGATCATGATTGTCCGTCTCCTTGAGAGTTGACGATATCGCTCTCGCCGAATTTCACGATTTTGATGATCAAGGGTTGGGTCGCCGGTGCCTCTTCCGCGCCAACGACCGACGCCTTGCCAAAAGCGCGGTTCAGCAGTTCCTGGGTCGCCGCCAACGCGACGCGCTCATCTTCGCTCCGCGACAGATCGGCCAGCCGCTTCAGGGCCGCCAGCGCCGCATCGCGCGCCAGCAGGCGTAGATCGGCGCTGTCCGCCGCTCCGCCATCCGCGGTTCCGGCTTTGCGCGATGCGCGACCCGTGCGCGTGGTCTTCGGCCTTTTGGCCGCCATCCGGCGCCCTCCTCGATTTCGGTGTCAGCGACGGCCCGCGATCCGTCCGACCGTGCCAAGGCTGGACTCGGGCCAAACGCCCGCAACCTCGCGATCCGTCCCTTTGAAGAATCCTTCGGCCGGCACCTCCGCATCCTCGAACCGGAGGCCGTCCGGCCAGCGCCCGATCATGCGCGAGACGCCGCGCCGTTCGCGCCGTCGGACAGTTAAGGCGTGCGGCTGATCGGTCACGTCCGCTCTCCCTTGGCCGTCATGCGTCGCTTGACCGCCAGCTGCGCCAGGAGATTGACGTTGATGAGGGCGATGCCGCGCCGCCCCGCGCCTTCGACGATGCGCGGCCAATAGTGCGCCGGCACAAAATCCCGATGCCGCCACTGTCGGACCAGCGTCGGCGAACAGCCGGCATCTCTGGCAAAAGAGCGGGTAGCCGGCCAGCGCGCGATGACATCGCGAAAGCTGACGGGTTGGGCGGTTTCGGTGGCGCGCGTAAGCATGCAGAAACGATACATCAGGTATCGGCACAAATCAATACACAGAGCATCGAATTCCCGTTACAATCCGTCCCATGCCGGATTCAGCCGACCATTCCTCGTCCCACCGCCTGCGCCAGGCCATGCAGCTTCGCGCCATCGGCTCTGGCGCCGAGCTTGCGCGCCTGACCAATCAGAACGAGGTTACCGTCCGCTCTCACGTCAACGGCACGCGCGACGTGTCGAAGCGCGCCGCACAAGCCTACAGCCAGGCGCTCGCCATCGATCCCGCATGGTTGATCTATGGTCACGGTCCCGCGCCCATAGCGTCGCGCGGATCGTCTCAAAGCAGCATCGCGGTGGAATCCTCCACGTCCGAGGAGGCCGTCGACGGCCTGCCCAACGTCCGCCTGTCCACGTCGGACGCCCCGGACTTCCGTTTCCTTTCCAAGGACATTCCCGTCCTTGGCCATGCCGAGTGCGGATCGGATGGACTCTTCATTTTTGACGAAGGAGGGCCGATCGATTACGTGCGTCGGCCGCCAGGACAAATGAACCGAAAAGGCATTTACTGCATTTATGCGGAAGGCAGTTCGATGGAGCCGGTCTACGAGGCCGGCGACCTCGTCTACGTCGATCCGCACCGCCCTCCGAAAGCCGGCCGCGACATTGTCATCCAATTGGCGGCAAAGGCGCCGAATGGCGAGGAAAGGTGCTTTCTGAAGCGCCTGGTGCGCCGTTCGGGCGGCAAGTGGCGCGTGAAGCAGTTCAATCCGGAAAAGGAGTTCGTGTTCGACGAGAAGGACGTCGCTGCCGTCCATCTCGTGCTCAAGAATCACGAATTGATGGGTCTCTGACGCCGGCTTGCCGCCGTCAGCACCACCCGGCGCGCCTGCCTCCATTGTAGCGTCGCGCCAGCCCGGCCGCGATCAGTTGCTCCGACAGCAGCCTGCCGTCGATCCAGACATCGGCGTCAATCCGCCCGCCATATTTGTCCCAGGACGGCGATTCGAACTCGATATTGCTGGCCGTTGCGATCGCTTGGCGCGTAAAGTGCGTCGCGCGCTCGGCCAGCTTGCGCTCGCTCGCGCACCTGGCGCGTCCGCCGCTTTCGGGCGTATCGACGCTGCGCAGTCGAATGGCGACCGGATTGAGCGAGGCCGGCAAGCCCGGCAGGTTCACCGTCAGCGTATCGCCATCCTTGATTCCAATGACAGGCCAGGTGAAGCGAGCGTGATCGGGAGCGGCTGCCACGGCCGGCGATGCGGTCGTGGCGAGTAGCGCGATGAGCAGACGAGGAAATATTGAACGCAATGGATTAACTCCGGTGATGACGGCGTCCAATACGGAAAGGGTTGACAGATGTCAATACATTATGTATCGTGCCAATGGCTGATTGTGAGAGGAACGATGCATCAGAGCCTCAGCGGTTTCCTGCGCGCCGCCACGGACGCGCATTTCGAGGGCCCTATTCCCGCCGTCGAGCGCGAACGCATCCGGATCGTGGAAAATGCCGAGCGCGCCTTTGATCGCTCCCTCTCGCCGCTGGAGCGCGCGGTCAAGTCGTTGTCCATCGCTTATGCCGACGTCTTGAAGGATAGCGCCCTGGTCGAGGCCAGCCGGCAATTGCGCGGAGATGCGGCGTCGGAGGGCGACAAGCGCTATTCCACCTTGCATCGGCAGCGGGCCGAAGTGCTGGCGGAGAGCGCGTCTTGGTTATGCGAAACCGCGCGCCAGGTGGCGGAGCGGGCGCGCGGCGAGACGCAGGCGGCGCCGGGCGGAAACTAGAATCGCGATCTACTGCGCCACGCCCAGCCGGCGCTTGGCGAACAGGACGTCCTGCCATTGCGGCGCCGGCAGCGGCTTGCCGTAGCGGTAGCCCTGGCCGAACTGGCAGCCCAGCGCGCGCAAGCGCAATTCGTCGGCTTCGGCCTCGATGCCCTCGGCGATGACGGTAAGATGCAGGATCTTGGCGATCTGGATGATGGCGCCGACCATGCTCTCGCCCGCGAACTCCCCGCTCATGGCCGCGATGAAGGAGCGGTCGATCTTCACGTAGTCGAGCGGCAGCCGCTGCAGCAGGCTGAGCGAGGAATAGCCGGTGCCGAAATCGTCGAGCGCCATGTGGCAGCCGAGCGACTTCAACTGCTTCAGCACGTCCTGGCTGCGCGCGACGTCGCGCATGACGGCGCTTTCCGTGATCTCGATATGGAGGCACCCCGCGGCCACCGGATGCTCGCTGAGCGCCGCCGTCACGGCCTCCACCAGATCGGGACTGTCCAATTGCCGGCTGGAGACGTTGACCGAGACGAACAGGTCCCGGTGCGCGCCCGCTTCGTGCCAGGCCCGGCCTTGCCGCAATGCCTCGCGCAGCACGAACTTGCCGATCGGCACGATCAGGCCGCTTTCCTCCGCGACCGGAATGAATTCGAGCGGCGAGATCAACCCTCGGGTCGGATGTTCCCAGCGTAAGAGCGCTTCGAAGCCCGCGAGCCGGTTCGGGCCCAGTTCCACGATCGGCTGCCAGAACACGCGCAATTCCTCGCGCCGCAGAGCCTGGTGCAGGTCGGCTTCGATCCGCAGGCGATCGCGCGCGCGCCGCTGCATGTCGGGATCGAATACCGCTTCGTGGCCGGCGCCCGATTGGCGCGCCTTGTTGAGCGCGGCGGTGGCGTCCTTGATCAGCTCGTCGGCGCCGATGTGGTGGGTCGAACCCTGCGCCATGCCGATCGACAGGGTCAGCATGACCGATTCCTCGCCCAGCGACACCGGCTCCTCCGCCGCGCCGCGCACGCGCTGCGCGACCCGCACCAGATCGGTATCCTCGCGCATCACATCGACCAGGATGCACATGGTGGTATCGCTCATGATGGTGAGCGTGTCGGTCATCCTGAGGATGCCGACGATGCGCTGCGCGACCACGCGCTGAACGTTGTCGCAGAAGGACTGGCCATAGGCTTCGCGCATGGTTTCGTAGCGGTCGATCTGCAACTGGATGATGCCGAAATTGCTGCTCTTGCGCCGGCGCGCTTTCACGATCGCCTGGTTGATGCGGTCATAGAGCACGATGCGATTGGGCAGGCCCGTCATTGGATCGGTCAGCTTGCGTTCGCTGATGTCGGTGAGCGATCCGGCCATCCGCGTGGTGTGGCCATAGGGATCGCGCTGCGAGGTGCCGCGGATCAGGAACCAGCGATAGGACTGGCTCTTGTGGCGCAACCGGCACTCGACCTGGAACGCCAGCGAGATGCCTTCCAGGTGATTGCGCAGCTCGCGCTTCACCATCTCCGATTCTTCCGGATGGACCAGCGCCAGCCAGTCATCCATCGCGCTGAACCGGTCTTCCGCCTGATAGCCAAGCAATTCGCGCCAACGCGGCGAGAAATAGACGCTGTCGTCAGTCAGCCGCCAATCCCAGATGCCGTCTCCGGCGCCGCGCACCACCAGATCGAAGCGCTGGCGCTGGTCGACGCCTTCGGCCATTTCCCGGAGCCGCCCCATGAGCGCCTGGATCCGCGCCACGGCGAGCGGCGGATAAATCGGTGTTTCCAGGCAATCGTCCGCCCCGACCTCGAAGGCGCGGACCATCAGTTCCTCCCGGCCCTTCGCAGTCAATGTGACGATCGGCAGGGTGGCTGAGCCGAGGCCCTTGCGCAGACGCGTGACCATGCGCAGCGCCTCATCGGCCGGCGAGGCGGCAAACAGCACCAGCAGGGCCCGGCCCCGTTCTTCAATCTGCCCTTCCGCCTCGGTCAGGTCCGGGACGCGCTCCGCCGGCAATCCCGCTTCGCCAAGCAGCGCGAACAATTCGTCCAAGGCCTGCCCCTGGCCGGCGACGATGATGGCATCGCCCAGACCGGTGGCCGTGCCGGCGCTGAGGCCAGCATTCATGACTGGCAGCCCCCGTGGGTGGCTGCAGGCGTTTGAACCGCCGTAACGGTGCCCATAATGGCCCTCGTGACCCGGATATCGAAGAGTCAGGGTAATCACCGCTCATTAACCCTTCCTTACTCTTCCGTACACCTGCGTGGAATGGGCCCAAGACCAGGCAAATGATGGAATTCCCTGTCAAGTCAGCAGCTTAGAGGGTCCCAGATGGCGCCCCTCCTACTCCACTTGCGCCCTGGCAATCGGATCGCCTCTGCCTATACTGGCGCCCCGACGCTCGGCATCCCGAATTGGCCTGGACCAGAACGGGAACGGGCGCCGGAGCCAGGTGGGGGAAGCCTCGGGCCATGAGTATCGACCAGTCGGCAATCGGGCGCGTCGCCGCGATTTCGGATCTCGAGCGTCAGCCGCTGCATCGGCGGATCCTGGCGGTGGCGCTGCCGGCCATCCTGGCGAATCTGACCTCGGTGCTGCCCGGCATCGTCGATACCGCCTGGATCGGCACGAGCGGCACCAAGCTCGACCTTGGCGGCATCGCACTCGGCACCACCATCACCGGCTTCATTCTCTGGGCCTTCAGCTTCCTGCGCATTGGGACGGCGGGGTTCGCCGCCCAGGCCTTCGGCGCGCGGGACGAGAGCGAACAGCGTTCGACCTTTCTGCGGGCGCTGGGCCTCGCGATCATCTTTGGGTTCGCGCTCACCCTGTTGATGGTGCCGCTGGGCATGCTCGGCTTCGCCATCTTCAACACCGGGTCGGACGCGCTCGACATTGCCGGCCGCTACTACCACATCCGCATGTTCGCGGCGCCCTTCGATCTCATCCTCTATGTCGTGATCGGCTGGATGCTCGGGCGGCAGCGCGTGCGCGACATGATGGCGATCCAGATATTCCTCAATCTGCTGAACATCGCGCTCTGCTATCTTTTCGTGGTCCTGATGGGCCGTGGCGTCGATGGCGCGGCCTCCGCCACCGCCATCGCCGTCGGTATCACCTGCGCGGTCGGCCTCATCATCGTGCGCACGCAGTTCCGGGTCCTCGCGCCACGCGGCGCGGAATCCCGACTGATCGAGTCCGAAAAGCTGTTGGGCTTGATGGCGGTCAATCGCGATATCTTTCTGCGCACCTTCGTGCTGATGGCGTTTCTTGCCTATCTGGTGCGCGTCGGCGCGCAGATGGGCGACACCGTCCTCGCAGCCAACCACATCCTGTTCGGCTTCGTCTCGATCATCGCGCAGGGCCTGGATGGTTTCGCGCAGGCGACCGAGACGCTGACCGGCCAGGCGATCGGCGCGCGCGATAGGAACCGCCTCAGCCGCGTCGTGTGGGCCGGCAGCTTCTGGTGCATGCTGTTCGCTTTCGTCATCGGGGTCGCGCTCTACAAATGGGGGCCGCAGCTCCTGCCCTATTTCACCCACGACGTCGATGTGCTGAAGGCCGCGCGGGATCAGTTCCTGTGGATCGCCGTCATACCGCTGGTCGCGGTCTGGTGC
>DASYRS010000195.1:0-3498 GCA_036004205.1 Dongiaceae bacterium | reverse complement strand
GCTGGAGATTTCGGCGGCGCGGATTTCCATTATCCAACCCCTTTCATCGCGAGCTGCAGCTTCTGCAGCTTCGTTTTCACGGATCCATCGATCATGCGGCTGCCGACGCGGACAATGAGTCCGCCGAGCAGGCTGGGATCGACCTTCATGTCGATCGAGACCTTGCCGCCGACCACGCGTTTGATTGCTTCGCTGACGGCCGCCTTCTGCGCATCGGTCAAGGCGTGGGCCGCGGTCACTTCCGCCGCCACTTCGCCGCGCTTGTCGGCCAGCTTTTTCTGGAATGCCTTGATGATCGCGGGCAGCGCGAACAGGCGCCGGTTGGCGGCGATCAGCCCGACGAAGCGCTGGGTCAGCTCGCCGAACCCGGCCGCCTTGGCCACCGCGCCGATCGCGCGCGACTGGTCGGCGCGCTCCATCAGAGGGCTGGAAATCAGTTTCTGGAGGTCGCTGCTGTCGGCGATCATATGGCCGAGCGCGGCCAGATCGCCGGACACGGCGTCGAGCGCATGCTTTTCTTCCGCGAGTTCGAGCAGCGCCTTGGCATAACGCTGCGCCAGCCCGCCTTGCTCCGATGTCTGGGCTGCCAAATCCGCCCCCTGCCCTGCTCTGCGGTCGCCGGCTTGAGGCGCCGTCGATCCAGTTCAACCATTGAAACGATTTGCTGATATCGCGTGGAAATCCGCGACAAACTCCGCGGCGCCGGACCCGTCAGCCAACACCACAGCTGCCCGTCGCAACCCATCCCGGCCGCGAAAAGCGTGCGGTGTGTAACATAGTCGGCAGGGGTGCGCAACAGCACCGGGTCAAGGTGCCGCACCCATGGTCAAACCGCTGAAAGCCCTACATAAAACTGTAAGGATCGATATCGATCTCGAGTGCCAGATCGCCGCGCGTTTTGATGCCCGATAACCATTTGCGCAACACCGGCTGAGGCGCGATATCGCGACGTGTCTTGACCAGGAATCGACGGCGATGGCGCCCCCTCAGCAGCGCGAGCGGCGCCGGCGCGGGGCCGAGCACCTGAATCCCCTCCTGATGGGGGGCGGAGCGGGCGAGATGCTGGCCCAGGCGGTCCACCTCGTCCGGATCGCCGCCGGAGAGGATCACCGCCGCCAGCCGGCCGAACGGCGGCATGCCGGCCTGCCTGCGCTCCTCCGCCTCCAGGGCATAGAAGCGGTCGCGGTCGCCTGCCTTCAGTGCCTGCATGACCGGGCGGCTGGGATCGTAGGTCTGGATGAGGACGAGGCCAGCCAGGTCGGCGCGGCCCGCCCGGCCCGACACCTGGTGCAGCAACTGGAAGGTCCGCTCGGCCGCGCGCAGATCGCCGCCGGAAAGACCCAGATCCGCATCCACCACGCCGACCAGGGTGAGCGCGGGAAAATGATGCCCCTTGGCGATGATCTGGGTCCCGATCACCAGATCGACCTCGCGCTGGGCGATCATGCGCAGCAATTCGGCGGTCTTGGCCGGGCCGCTCGCGGTGTCGCTGGTAAGGATCATGCGCGAGGCCTCGGGGAACAGGGCTGCTGCTTCCTCCGCCACGCGCTCGACGCCGGGGCCGCAAGCCGCCATCGAACCCTCCGCCTGACAGGCGGGACACTTCGCGGGTGGCGGCGATTCGAAGCCGCAATGGTGACACTGCAGGCGGCCGAGGTAGCGATGCTCCACCAGCCAGGCGCTGCAGTTCGGGCATTGCAGCCGGTGCCCGCAGGCGCGGCAGAGCGTGAGCGGGGCATAGCCGCGCCGGTTGAGGAACAACAGCGCCTGCTCCTTGCGCTCGAGCGTCGCCTTCACCGCTTCGCGCAGCGGCGGCGACAGCCAGGACTGGCGCGGCGGCGGCTCGCGCCGAAGATCGATCAGGCGCACTTCCGGCATTTGCGCCGGCCCGTGCCGGTCCGGCAGATGCAGGAAGCGATAACGCCCGGTCTCCACATTGTTCATGGTCTCGAGCGACGGCGTGGCGGACGCGAGGATCACCGGGATCTGCGCCAGGTGCCCGCGCACCACCGCCATGTCGCGCGCCTGATAGACGACGCCGTCCTCCTGCTTGAACGCCTGTTCATGTTCCTCATCGACGATGATGAGGCCGAGGTCGCGATAAGGCAGGAACAAGGCCGAGCGCGCGCCCACCACCACCTTGGCATCGCCGCGGAGGACCGCGCGCCAGGTCAGGCGCCGCTCCAGCCCCGTCAGCTCCGAATGCCATTGGCCCGGCGGCGCCCCGAAGCGCTCGGTGAAACGTTCCAGCCATTGCGTGGTGAGCGCGATCTCCGGCAGCAGGATCAGCGCCTGCTGCCCACGCTTGAGGCACGCCGCGATCGCTTCGAAATAGACCTCGGTCTTGCCGGAGCCGGTGACACCGTCAAGCAGCGTGACGCCAGCATGGGCCTGGACCAATTCATCGGCGGCCGCGCGCTGCGCGTTCGAGAGTTGCGCGCCGGGCAGATCGGGATCAGGCTGACCGAACGGTTTCGCGAGTGGCTGCGCGACCGCGCGCAATTGCCCAAGCTCCGCCATCTTGCCCAGCACGCTGGACGTGACGGCCGCCGTGCGCGCAAGCTCGCCCGGTTGCATCGACGGCACGTCCGCCAGCGCAGCCAGAACGCGCTGGCGCGCTGCCGTCACCTGGCCGGATGCGGGATCGCCGATCGCATAGGCCTTCAGGCTGCGCTCCGGCTTGAAGGCGTCGCTGACGCTCATCGCCATCTTGAGGACGGCACCGGGCGCGGATAGGCAATAGTTCGCGACCCAGTCGATGAACCGCCTCGAAATCTCCGGCAGCGGCGCCATTTCGAGCTTCACTTCTATTGCCTTCAGTTTCGCGCGCGGCACATCGTCCTTGGCCTCGCCCCAGACCACGCCAAGGACGGAGCGCGAGCCGAGCGGCACCTCGACGAAATCCCCGGCCGTGACATCCAGCCCCTCCGGCACCAGATAATCATAGGCCCCGCTCAAGGGGAGCGGCAGCAACACCCCGATCCGGCGATCCGTAGCCGGCTCCGTTTCAGGTGGCGTATTGCTGGCGAAGAGCGAAACCATGGGCTAGACTCGGGGCACCCTTCCGGGGATCGATTCGGACGCGGCATCGTACCGCGCCCCCCGATCCGCCGGAACCTGGATTTGTGACGAATTGATGCGAGTGACGTGAACGCCATGAAATTCTTTCTCGATACCGCCGACATCAACGAGATCAGGGAGCTGGCGAGCTCCGGCCTGGTCGATGGCATCACCACCAATCCATCCCTGGTGATGAAATCGGGGCGGCAGTTCGTCGACATCGTGCGCGAGATTTGCGAGATCGTGCCCGGGCCGGTCAGCGCGGAAGTCATCTCCACCGATCACGAGACCATGCTGGCCGAAGGCCGCAAGCTCGCGAAGATCGCGAGCAACGTGGTGGTGAAAGTGCCGCTGACGCCCGACGGCCTGAAGACCTGCAACCGCCTTTCCAAGGAAGGCACCAAGGTCAACGTGACCCTGTGCTTCTCGCCCGCGCAG
>DASYRS010000194.1:0-2373 GCA_036004205.1 Dongiaceae bacterium | reverse complement strand
GGCGGCACGCGGCGCTTCATGGGTGATGAGCTGGATATGAACATGCGGCTGCCAGTTGCCGTTCTCATGCGTGCCGCCAAGCTGCCCGATCACGTCGCCGGCCTTCAGCCGCTCGCCGACCCGGCGGTCGCGCACCGTCTGGGCCGAGAGGTGCCCCCACAGGCTGTAGAAGACGAGCCCATCCGGCTCATGCTTCAGCAGCACGGCGTGCCCGTAATCGAGCGGGACGTCCGTTTCGAACAAATCGACGACAACCCCGTCCAGCGGCGTGCGGACATTCGATCCGGCCGGTGCGAAGAGGTCCAATCCCAGATGCAGGGACCGCCGATGATCCGGCGCAAAGACCGATCGGAAGGCGTCGGAGGAATAAACCGGGCGCTCTTCGCCCCATGGCCCGATCCCGAGTTCGACTCCATCCTTGTCCGCGATGGCGCGCCACAGCCGCTCCGCCTCGTCCGGTTGGCGCGCTGCCGAGGCTTTGGCGACCGGATGCAGCGGGTCGCCGAACGGAACCATCGCCTTGCTTTGCAAGGCTGGCGCCTTGTCCAGCACGGGCCGGAGCACATCTCGATTCTTGGCGATCCAGGCGACCACGGCCTTGGCGCCCGGTGCTGCCTCGACGCCGCATGCATGTCGCAGGATGCCGGTGGCCAGCGCCGGGTCCATCGACCGCAGTCGCTCCAGCATGGCCCAGGCCGGCGCCTCGCTGATATTGAGATAGGCGTTGTCCTTCACCCGCTCCCGCCGCGAGGCCGACAGCGTCACGCTCGTCACCAGGCGCATCGCGATCAGATCGAACAGCAGGTCCAGTTCGTCGGATTGCAACGGATGGACGCGGTGGTACGCGGCCGCGATCCGGCCGGCAACATCGATCGGCGCCGCCTCGTCCAGGATCGCGTAGGCCGAGGCCACGGCCAGCTCGCCGATGGTGGCGCTGTGGATCGCGTCGCCGAAATCGATCAGTCCGGTTATCCGCCGCCCGACCGGCGCATCGACCAGCAGGTTGTTGTCGTTGGCATCGCCGTGGATGACCTGCGCGCGCGCCCTTGCCAGCCGCGGCGCGATTCTGGCCTCGAAGCGCCCCAGGAAATGTTCGAGGATGGCGCACCGCTTGCGGTCTTCGATGAACGCCAGCCGCGCCCGCGACTGCCCCGCCTGCTTGATATCCCAATCGAACACCCGGTGAGCCCCCGGATGGCCGAAACTCTGCAGTGCCCGGTCCAGCCGCCCGAGGCTTTCGCCCAGGCTGTCATGCAACTCCGCCGTCTTGCGGCAGGCCGAATAAAGCTGCCCCGGCAGCCAACTCACCAGCCGCACGAAATGCCCGCCCGCTTTCCCCAGATCCTCGCCCGCCAGCGTTGGCCGCAGATGAGGCAAAGGCAGGTCCGGGTCGACCGCCTGCACATGGCGCACCAGCGCCGCATGGAACGCCAGGGCTTGGCGATCCTCCGCTGCGTTGGCGATCTTCAGCACCCAGCTCGCTCCGTCGCCTTCGGTCAGGCGGAAATTCTGGTCCCGCTCGCTGTCGAGCGGCGCAAGGCTGCCGGCTAGCCCGTAGAGGTCGCGCGCGATGCCGGCGACCTCGTCCGGCGTAAAGGTGGGCGGCAGCGTGGTCAGGACCGACATGGAACTCTCCCCAAACTCCAGCATGGGCACTCAACCCATTGACCTAGCGCCCAATTTGCTGAGGATGGGCGCCGGAAAGCAACCGCCCTTTTGGCTCTCGTGACCGCCATTTTGATCAGAAATCCCGCCTGATGCGTCCGCTCGACGACAAGGATCGCCAGATCGTGGAACTGCTGCGGGCCAATGCGCGCCTGCCGCTGAAAACCCTGGCGGCCGAGGTCGGGCTGGCGCGCTCGACCCTGCGCGATCGGCTGTCACGGCTGGAGGCCGACGGAATCATCCGCGGCTATCACGCCGACATCGCCGATGGCGGTTCAAATGTCTCGGCCTATCTGTTCGTCCGGCTCAAGAGCACGCCTGCGCCCGGCCTGATCGCGCTGCTGCGGCGCATGCCCGAAGTGAAATCCTGCACGTCCTTGACCGGAGATGTCGATCTGCTGGTCGAACTCGCCGCCGCCACGACCGATCGCGTGAATGCGCTGCGCGATCGCATTTCGTCCCATGAAATGGTCGCGGACCTGACGACCTCGATCGTCCTCAACCGGAATATCTGAGCCGCGACTCGGCGCCTCACATTGCCCGCGGCGGAGTCGCTGGTTACAGTTCCAGGTCAATGCGCTGTGACTCGGCGGCGCATCGGGGGAGTTTGGGGACGACGGCGTTAAGGGGAGATGCGCCAATGATCCTGCCGCCCAACCATCTGGCGCTGGTCGGTTACATGCGCCCGTCCGTCATGGCGATCGGCGA
>DASYRS010000193.1:0-2938 GCA_036004205.1 Dongiaceae bacterium | reverse complement strand
TCCGGCATCTGGTAGATCATCTGGATGCGCCGCAGCGTGTCGGGGTCGCGCTCCTTGAGTGCCGGGGGCAGCGCCGCGCCGTTGAAAATGATCTGTCCCTCGATCGGCGGCAGCAGCCCGGTGATGACCCGCGCCAGCGTGGATTTGCCGGAGCCGGATTCGCCCACCACCGCCACCGTGCGGCCGCGCGGCACGGTCACCGTGACGTCGCTCAGCACCCGCACCGCGTTGCCGTAGGCCGCCGTCACGTTCTTGATCTGGAGGATCGGATCGCCGGCCGGCTGCTCCTGCTTGCCCAGCTTGCGCACCGACCACAGCGACTTGGTGTATTCCTCGCGCGGGTTCGACAGCATCTCGCGGGTCGGGGCTTCCTCCACCGACTTGCCGTAGCGCAGCACCTTGATGCGATCGGCCATCTGGGCCACCACCGCCAGGTCGTGGGTGATGTAGATGGCGGCGGTGTGGAACTGCTCCACGATGTCGCGGATCGCCGCCAGCACCTCGACCTGGGTGGTGACGTCGAGCGCCGTGGTCGGCTCGTCGAAGATGATGAGGTCGGGCCTGCAAGTCATTGCCATGGCTGTCATGGCCCTTTGCAGTTGTCCGCCCGACACCTGGTGCGGATAGCGGAACCCGATCTCCTCCGGGTTGGGCAGGCGCAGGCGGCGATACAATTCGATGGCGTCTTTCTCCGCCTCGCTGCGGCCGCGGCCGCCCTGCCGCATCTCGGTCTCGATGGTCTGGTCCATCAATTGATGCGCGGGATTGAAGGAGGCGGCGGCGCTCTGCGCCACATAGGCGATGCGGGTGCCGCGCAGGTTGCGGCGCTTTTCCTCGCTCGCCGCTAGCAGATCGATGCCGTCGAACACCACGCTGCCGCCGGAGATGCGGCAGCCGGCGCGGGCATAGCCCATGGCGGCGAGGCCCATGGTGGACTTGCCGGCGCCGGATTCGCCGATCAAGCCCAGCACCTCGCCGCGCTTCAGGCTCAGATCAACGCCCTTGACGATCGGGCGCCAGACCTCGTCGCTCTCGCCCTCGATCTGGAGGCCACGGATCTCGAGCAGGATATCGCCCTTGGTCCGCCCGCCGCCCGCTCCGCTGCCGGTCCCGGTGCCCGGCGTCTTGGCGTTGTCGTTCATTCCTTCAGCCCGCTCGTCTTGTGCAGGAACCAGTCGACCACGAAATTCACGCCGACCGTCAGCAGCGCGATCGCGCCGGCGGGCAGCAGCGGCGTCAGGCGGCCGACCGTGATCAGCATCTTGTTCTCATAGACCATGGAGCCCCAATCCGCGGTCGGTGGCTGCAGGCCGAGGCCGAGGACCGAGAGAGCGCTGATGGTGAGGAACACGAAGCAGAAGCGCAGGCCGAACTCCGCGACCAGGGGCGCCATGATGTTGGGCAGGATCTCGCGCCGCATGATCCAGGGCAGCTTTTCGCCGCGCAGGCGCGCGGCCTCGACATAGTCCATGACGACGACGTTCTGCGAGACCGCGCGGGTCAGGCGGAACACGCGAGTCGAATCCAGCACCGCCAGCACCAGCACCATGTTGACCAGCGAGGTGCCGAAGATGGACAGCAGCAGCAGCGCGAAGATCAATACCGGGATCGCCATCAGCGCATCGACGATGCGGCTCAGCACCTGGTCGATCCAGCCTTTGGCGATGGCCGCCAGCAGGCCCAGGCCGCCACCGAGTGCGAAGGAAAGCAGAGTGGTCAGCAGCGCAACCCCGACCGTGTTGCGTGCGCCGTAGATCAGGCGCGAGAACAGATCGCGGCCGAGCTGGTCCGTGCCCATGAGGTACTGCCAGCCCCATGGCTGAAAGCCGGCCCCCACGACCTCCGCCTCGCCATAGGGCGCGATCGCCGGTGCGAAGATCGCGGCGACGATGTAGAGCGCGATGACCAGCATGCCGAACTTGGCGCTCAGCGGCGCCTTGACGAAGCCGCGCCAGGCATTGCCCAGCACGGACCGCCGGCGGCGCTGGCTGATGCTGGGCGCCCCCTTGGCGGCGCTGGATGCGGCTTCGTGGGTTGCTGTCATTTCGGATGCAGCAATCTGGGGTTGGTGACGATGCCGAGCACGTCGGCGATCAGGTTGAGGAGGATATAGGTCGCGGCGAACACCAGCGCGCAGGCCTGCACCACTGGCACGTCGCGCGAGGTGACGGCATCGACCATCATCTTGCCCATGCCGGGATAGGTGAACACGAACTCGACCACCACCACGCCGACGATGAGGTAGGCGAGGTTGAGCGCAATCACGGTGACAATCGGCGCCCAGGCGTTCGGCAAGGCATGGCGCACGATGATCTGCCAGGGCTTGGCGCCCTTGAGGCGCGCCATTTCCACATAGGGGCTGGCGAGCACGTTGATGATCGCCGCGCGCGTCATGCGCATCATGTGCGCCACGATGACCAGGGTCATGGTGAGGGCGGGCAGCGAACATCGGTATATTCGCTCGCCCAGCGTGGAATCATCCTCCACCTTGGCGAGGCTGGGCAGGATGTTCAGGAATGCCGGCGAGGCCAGCAGCACGATCGCGATATAGGCGATGAAGAATTCCGGGAACGAGATCGAGACCAGCGAAATCATGTTGATCCCGCGGTCGAACCAGGTGTTGCGATACAGCGCCGCCAGCAGCCCCAGGCCGACCGACAGCGGCACCGCGATCAGCGCCGCCATGCCCGCCAGGAACAGCGTGTTGAAAGCGCGCGGCGCAAGGATCTCCGCCACCTCGCGGCGATAGCCGACGCGACTGGCATAGGAGGTGCCGAAATCACCGTGGAACACACCCGTGACCCAGTCGGCGTATCGGA
Organism: Dongiaceae bacterium; assembly: GCA_036004205.1. GTDB lineage: Bacteria > Pseudomonadota > Alphaproteobacteria > Dongiales > Dongiaceae > Dongia_A. The sequence goes on along the minus strand of DASYRS010000193.1, from coordinate 119 downwards.
CGATCGCCGGCTTATCCAGGCCGATCTCCTTGTTGAAGGCCTCGACCGTTTCCGGTGTCGCCGCTTGCCCCAGGATCGCCTCGGCGAAGCCGCCGGGCAGCATGAGGACGGACACGAAG
>DASYRS010000192.1:0-2119 GCA_036004205.1 Dongiaceae bacterium | reverse complement strand
AGCTGCCGCTGTTGACCATGCGCGAGTTCCGCGACCAACTGTTCCCTGACCGGCGTCAGATGCACCGCCTGGATCAGCGCTTCGGCCGAATGCATCAACGCGTCGTTCGCGCCGGGGCGCAGCGGAGAAAATCGTCCGCGGGAAACGCCGCGGCAGGCGAGGTAGACATTGTCCCGCACCGTCAGGCCGGGGAACAGCGCCGAAATCTGGTAGGTGCGGCGCAGGCCGCGCCGGATACGTTCGTAGGGCGGGAAGTGGGTGATGTCCTCGCCGAAGAAGCGGATGGTGCCGGATGACGGCGGAAAGTCGCCGGTCACGCAATTGAACAGCGTGGTCTTGCCGGCGCCGTTGGAGCCGAGCACGGCGCGGCGTTCTCCCGGGCGAACCGTGATGGTGACGTCGGTCAGCGCCGCGAGTGCGCCGAACAACCGCGTCACGCCGCGCAGCTCCAGCGCGGCGCCAGCACCGACCGCTGAAAAGCGTTGCGCGGCGCTATCCATGGCCGTGGCCTCCGCTTGGGCGTTTGTCGGTAGCGGTTGCGCGGCGGCGCCATCGCTCCCAGAGCCCGATCACGCCATCCGACGACCAGAACACGATGGCGAGGAACCCGAGCCCGATCAGCAACCGGAAGCGATTGCCGTCGAGCCCGAACTTGACCAGGAGATCGAGCGCAAAGGTGCGCAGGATGACGAAGATGAAAGCGCCGATGAAGGGGCCGATGGGACGGGTGATGCCGCCGACCACGGCGATAATCAGGATATCGATGCAGGCGCCGACGCTGACCGAGCCGGGCGAGATCTGCCGGTAATTCCAGACCTGCAGCACGCCGCCGAGTGCGGCGATGAAGGCCGCGAAGGCGTAGGCCGCCACGCGGTGCGCGTTGACATTGAAGCCAAGCGCGGCCATCCGGCGGGGATTGTCCCGCACGCCCTGCAGCGCGAGGCCGAACGGGGCGCGCGAGACATATTGAACCGCGAAATAGCAAAACGCCGCGACGCCCAGCGTGACGTAATAGTAGGGGACGTCGGCGCGCCAGTCGACGCCCCAGAATTTCGGCGTGGCGATGGTGTTGATGCCGGTGTGGCCGCCGAAGATCGCCCAGTTCTGATTGGTGAAATAGTAGAAGGCCGCGCCGATCGCGAGCGTGATCATGATGGTGTAGATGCCCTCGGTGCGCACCGCGAGGGTGCCGCCGAGCGTGCCGAAGATGGTTGCGAGCACCAGCGCCATCGGCGTGGCGAGCCACCACGGCCAGCCCAGGCTGATATTGGTGTTGGCGCTCATGCCGAACACCGCGACCATGTAGGCGGCAAAGCCGGCGACGGTGAGCTGCATCAGGCTGACCATGCCGCCATAGCCGGCGAGGAACATCAGGCTGAGCGCGATGGTCCCGAGGATCAGTGTCGTGGCGAAGATCTCGATCAGGAAAAAGCCGTTGGCGATGAACGGCATGATCAGGAGGATGGCGGCCACCAGCCAGACAGCCGGCTTGTTGAATTCCGGCCACGCCAGCAACGCCGCCCGCGCTGATGCCGGCCGACTGGTCTCTTGATGCGCGCCCTGGACCAGCGACATGTCAGCGCCTCGCCAACAGGCCCTGCGGCCGTAGTGCCAGCACCAGCACCATGATGAGGAAGGTCACCACGATCGCGTAGGTCGGGATGTAGACGGAGCCGAGCTGCTCGGCGAGGCCGATGATGACGGCACCCAACGCCGCGCCCGGGATCGATCCCATGCCGCCGACAATGACGACGACGAGGGAGGCCAGCAGAAAGCGGGTATCCTCGCCGGGCGAAATCGACTGGAAGGTTCCGCCAACCACGCCGGCGATGCCGGCAAGGCCTGCGCCGAGCGCGAATACAACCACGAAGACGAGCTGGATCGGCACGCCGGTCGCGGCCAGCATGTCGCGGTCATCGACGCCGGCGCGCACCATCATCCCGACGCGGGTTCGGTTGAGCGCCAGCCACATCGCGATGCCGATCACCACCGCTGCGACGAAGATCACGAGCCGGACCATCGGATAGCGCAGGTAGACCGCCTCGCCCGACGATTTGACCGCGGTGACCAGCGGCAATTCGATCGGGCCGACCAGCCAGCCCGGGGTCTGGATCTGATA
>DASYRS010000191.1:0-3172 GCA_036004205.1 Dongiaceae bacterium | reverse complement strand
CGGGGTTGTTCTTCCAGATCTCGAGATCGGTGATCAGAGGCACACCGACGCCTTTCATGATGGCCTGCTGATTCCACGGCTCGCCCACGCAGTAACCGTTGATCGTGCCTGCCTCCAGAGTGGCCGGCATTTGCGGCGGCGGCGTCACCGACAGCAATGCGTCGGCCATGATCTGCCCGCTATTGTCGGTGGGGGAATAGAAACCGGGATGGATGCCGCCGGACGCCAGCCAATAGCGCAGCTCGTAATTGTGCGTGGAGACCGGAAAGACCATGCCCATGTTGAAAGGCTTGCCATCCGCTTTGTAGCGGTCGATCACCGGCTTCAGCGCGTCGGCCTTGATCGGATGCACGAGCTTGCCGTCCGGACCGACCGGAATATTCGGCTTCATCTCCTCCCACACGGCATTCGACACGGTGATGCCGTTGCCGTTGAGGTCCATGGAGAAGGGCGTGATGACATGCGCCTTGGTGCCGAAGCCGATGGTGGCGCCGATCGGTTGACCCGCCAGCATATGCGCACCATCGAGCTCGCCGGTGATCACGCGGTCGAGCAGCACCTTCCAGTTGGCCTGCGCTTCCAGCGTGACATAGAGCCCCTCGTCCTCGAAGAAGCCGAGCTCCTTGGCGATCGCCAGTGGCGCCATGTCGGTGAGCTTGATGAAGCCGAGCTTCAGATCCTCCTTCTCGACCGCCAGCGGGGTCGCGCGCGCCGGCCGGATCGCGCGTGGGAAGGCGAGCGCCGCGCCAGCGACCGAGGCGGTCTGCAGTAGGCGTCGGCGCGTTACTCGGGCGGTGCGTTCGGTGGACATCGTCATCTCCTGTTGTCCTCGAGCCGAAAACGAAAACGCCGCTGATCGAGGCGCACAGGGAGCGCTTCGGATCAGCGGCGTTGCTGTATGGTCCTGCGTTGGACGCACGAGCGCGCCATCGCTGGCGAACTCAGTCACCCCTCTCCCATACACGCGCCGTGCCAATTGAGCCGGCTTTGAATTGTCGTTGGCCTTGAATGGCTTATGAAAATGCGCAAAAAGCCGGCGAGTTCGTCCTGCTCAAAATCTCCGCGCCTCTTTTGTGCATTGCACAAAGACTAGGCGATTCGCGTGAGCGCCTGAAGATAGGTCGTGATGTCGGCCGGATCGAAAGGCGGCCCTGCGAAGGCGCCGATTCCGTCCTCCGCCGCGCCGTCCGATGAGGTGAGCGCGGCGTCGAACAGATCCGGACGATAAACACGCGCCGCCGCCGCCGCCGCTTCCGCCGAATGTTCGACCTGCCGCCAGCGCACCATCTGCGCGTAGAGCCACAGCGCGTGGCGCGGATCGGGACGCAAGGAAGCGGAGCCGTCGAGCAGAATGAACTGGCCGTGCGCGCGCGTCTCGCCGCCGGGCGAGATCGCCAGGCGGCCGTCCAGAATGCGCGTGATCGTCTCCCGCTCGATCGCGAGACGTTCCGGTGCGGCGAGAATATGCGCCAGTTCCAACCGGTTGTCCGGCACCGCGCACCAGGCTGCCGCCCGCGCGCAGGCGCGCACCAGGCGCTGCAGTGCGCGCGTATTCGCCGCCGCCCAACTGCTTCTGACCGCGAGGACTTTCTCCGGACAACGCGCGATCAGCTCGACGCCAAAGTGGAGGATGTGCCCATGCCCGTGCGAGACCGCGACGCTGGCCCATGGTGCGCCGACGCAGAAGCCGTGCAGCTGGCCCTTCGCCAGCGCGTCCGCCATGTAGGGCGGCGGCAGCACCACCAACTGGATGTCATGGTCGGGATCGATGCCGGCAGCTGCCATCCAATAACGGAGCTGGTAGTTGTGGCTGGAAAACGGGAACACCATGCCGAACACCAGCGGCTCGGCGGCGCGCTTGCGGCGCGCGGCGACGACGCGCGCCAAAGCGGCGCCGGTCACGGCCGGATCGCTCAGATCACCGGTCGCAGCCGCGATGAGCGCCGCATGGAGATCGTTCGACACCACCACCGCATTGCCGTTGAGGCCGAGGGCAAGCGGCGCGGTCATTTCGACCTTCGCATAGTCCCGCCCCAGCGTCGCCGCGATAGCGAGCGGCGCCAGCATATGCGCCGCGTCGAACTGGCCCAGCATCAGCCGGTCGCGCATATTGGCCCAGGAGACTTCGCGCACCAGTTCGAGCCGCAGCCCTTCCTCCGCCGCGAATCCACGGTCGGCCGCCACGACCAAGGCTGCCGCGTCGATCAGCGGAATGAACCCGGCCCGTAGCGGTGTCAGATCGCCATTCATTTCAGCATCTCCGCCGCGGTCACGATGGATTGGGCGATCTCCGCCAGCTTCTTCTGCTCGTTCATCGCCGCACGCCTCATGCGCTCATAGGCTTCCTCTTCTGTCATGCCCTTGGCGCGCATCAGGATGCCTTTGGCGCGATCGACCAGCTTGCGCTCCGCCAACTGACTGCGCGCGGTATCCCGTTCTTGTCGCAGGGCGTCGAATGCCCTGAAACGCGCGATCGCGACATCCAGCACCGGGCGCACCCTCCCGGCGCTGAGGCCATCGACCACATAGGCCGAGACGCCTGCCTCGATCGCCGCGTTCATCATGGAGGTGTCGCTTTGATCGACGAACATGACGATGGGACGCGGCCGCTCGCGGGTTGCGACCCGTAGCTGTTCGATGGTGTCGCGGTCGGGCAGGTCGAGGTCGACCACCAGCACATCGGGCTGCGCGGTGCGCAGAAGCGCCAGCAGATCGCCTGCTTTGGGCGCCACTTCGACCAGATAGCCCCCAACGTCGACCAAAGCCTGCCGAACGACGGCCGCACGTTCGGCGTTATGGTCGACCACGAGGATACGCAACGCCATTTGTCTCCCGCCAGCCGGATCACCGGCTCGGCCGGCGTTCGATCCCGCATGCAGCAAGCAGCGTGCCAGATCGGAAAGGACCGAAATTGATCCTGAATCAGCTTCCGCCGCGAGCCAGTTGGCTAGAAAAGAGGCAGCACTGGGCGATCCACCGAGCGAATATGTGAAAGTCGCTCCGGTGCGCGAGAGCGTCGACGGCGCGCACGGCCCGATCGACGATCCCGCATCGAACGTGCTCAGGGCTGGAAATCGCTCGCCGAAAGATGCATTTCGCCGGCCAGGTTGTCGCCCGGTGCCAAGATCCGGAGCGGCACGGCGGGCGCTCCGCTTCGAGCGCGGTTGACCGC
>DASYRS010000190.1:0-8340 GCA_036004205.1 Dongiaceae bacterium | reverse complement strand
GGCGCCGATTATGTCCATGTGGATGTGATGGACGGGCATTTCGTCCCCAACCTCACCATCGGGCCGATGGTGGTGAAGGCGCTGCGGCCGCATTCCAAGCTGCCGTTCGATGTGCACCTGATGATTTCGCCGGTCGACCCTTACGTCGCGGAATTCGCGGCGGCCGGCGCCGACATCATCACCTTCCATCCCGAAGCCGGCGCCCATCCGCACCGCACCATCCAGCTCATCAAGTCATTGGGCAAGAAAGCGGGCCTGTCGCTCAATCCCGGCACGCCGATCTCGACCATCGACTGGCTGCTGCCGGACATCGATTTGGTGCTGGTGATGAGCGTCAATCCCGGTTTCGGCGGCCAGCGTTTCATCGAATCCAGCCTCGGCAAGCTGAAGGAGCTGCGCCGGCGCATCGATGCGGTGTCGGAGGTGCAGCGCGGCCGGCCGATCGACCTGGAGGTCGATGGCGGAATCAATGGCGACACCGCCAAGCTGGCGGTCGCGGCAGGCGCCGACGCGCTGGTGGCAGGCACCGCAATCTTCCAGGGCGGCGCGGAAAAATACGCCGCCAACATCGCCGCGTTGCGCGGCTAGAGGAAAGGGCGATGACGGCCCTCGCTGAAACGTTCGGCAAACCGGCCGCCCACAAGGCAAGGCGCGGCAACCGCCGGCCCAAATTGCTGGCGCCGCGCCTGCAGACCTTGTTCGCCCTGCCGCCGCGCCTGCTGACCCAGCGCGCACTGCGCCGCCTGCTGCAGCCGCTCTATCGCAGCCGGCTCTACGGCTCCACCCTCGGCAAGCGCTCGAGCGGCGAATTGGCCGCGGTGCCGACCGAAACCTGGCTGGTGGAATCCCGCCCGGGCCTGGCCCTGATGAATGGCGAGTTCCGCTTCGGCACGGAGCTGATGAAGAATCCGAAGCCGCTGCACAACCCGCTCGGCGCCACCGAATCCTGGCAACGCCAGATGGCGAGCTTCGTCTGGCTGGATTCGCTGCGCGCCTTGGGCGGGCCGGCGGCGCGGCAGTTCGCGCGGCATGTCGTGCTGGCGTGGTTCACCGACACGGCGGCGTACGATTCCCTGACCTGGTCGGCCGACCTGCTGGCGGCGCGGCTGCGGCGGTGCCTGGTCAACAGCGCGTTCCTGGAAACCAACAGCGATGCCCTGTTCCGCGCCCACCTGCTGCGGCCGCTGAACCGCCAGGCGGAGCATCTGTCGCGCGTGCTGCCCGACGGCCTCAACGGCGCTGCACTGCTGAAAGCCAGCATCGCGCTGATGCTGGCCGGAGCACTGCTGCCGCCCCAGGGATCAAAGGGGGGCGACAAATGGCTGCGCAAGGGCGGCGCGCTGTTGGACCGCGAGCTGCATGCGCAGATCCTGCCCGACGGCGGCCATGTCGAGCGCAGCCCCGCGCTCATGCTGGACCTGCTGCAGCATCTGCTCGACCTGCATCACGTGCTGACGCTGACCGAGCGCAAGCTGCCGGATCAGTTGCTCTCGACCATCGGCAACCTTGCATCCGCCTTGAAACTGCTGGCCCATCCCGATGGCGGGCTCGCCTTGTTCAACGATTCGACCGAGGACGAGGCGACTTCCATCATGCTGACCCTGATGCGGGCCGACGCCGCCGGCGGGGTCGAGGCGCGTGACCTCACGCAACTGCCGCACAGCGGCTTCCAGCGCATGGTCGCGGGCAAGAGCGTGCTGATCGCCGATACCGGTGCGCCGCCGCCGCATGGCCTCGACGGGCACGCCCATGCCGGCACCCTGTCGTTCGAGTTCAGCCACGGCGCGGAGCGGCTGATCGTGAATTGCGGCGCCCATCCCAGCGCGCCGGAATGGCGCCAGGTCCAGCGCGCGACGGCGGCGCACTCGACCCTGGTGGTGGATGACACCAATTCCAGCATGCTGCTGCCGCCCCATGGTCGCTATGGCGGCGGCCTTGCCTTGACGCCGCGCTCCGTCGTGGTGCGGCGCGAGGCGACCGAGGCCGGGCAATGGCTGGATGCACGGCACAACGGCTATGACGAGCCGTTCGGCCTTACCCATCGCCGCTGCCTGTTCCTCAGCCCCGACGGGCTCGAGCTGATGGGCGAAGAGACCTTGAGCGGGCGCGGCGGCAGGAGCTTTTCCCTGCGCTTCCACCTGCATCCCGGCGTGCAGGTCTCGATGACCCAGAGCAGCCAGGCCGCGCTCCTGAAGTTGACGCAAGGGGGCGGCTGGCGCCTGCGCGTCCAGGGCGGCGAATTGTCGCTGACGGACAGCATCTATCTGGGGCAGTCGGGCATGGTCCGCCGCACCCAGCAACTGGTGGTGCAGGGCGCGATCGAGGACGACACGACCCAGGTCAAATGGGCCTTGCAAAAGGAAGGCGCGAAGCGATAACTGGCGCGCCCGTCAGCAGTGGGAGTCGTCCAGCATGCCCGCCACGCTTCGCCCGATTCGCCGCGCGTTGCTCTCGGTTTCCGACAAGAGCGGACTGGTCGAGCTGGCGCGCACCTTGGCTGAGCGCGGAATCGAACTGCTCTCCACCGGCGGATCGGCCCAGGCCCTGCGCCAGGCCGGCCTCGCGGTCACCGACGTTTCCGATCACACGGGATTTCCCGAGATCATGGATGGCAGGGTGAAGACCCTGCATCCGAAGATCCATGGCGGCCTGCTGGCGCGGCGCGATCTGCCTGAGCACGTCGCCGCGCAGAAGGCGCACGACATCGCGGATATCGATCTGCTGGTGTCCAACCTCTACCCGTTCGAGGCGACGGTCGCCAAAGGCGCCGACCGCGACACCATCATCGAGAACATCGATGTCGGCGGCCCCGCCATGATCCGCGCCGCCGCCAAGAACCACGATTTCGTCACCGTCATCGTCGATCCCGCCGATTACGACGATCTGGAGAACGAGCTGGCCACCCACAATGGCGCGGCGTGCGTGGATTTCCGCCGGCGGATGGCGCGCAAGGCCTATGCGCGCACGGCCTCGTACGATGCCGCCATCGCCGCCTGGATGGCGAGCGATCTGGGCGAGCCCTTCCCCGAGCGCATGATCCTGGCCGGCGAGCGGCAAGCCCTGCTGCGGTACGGCGAGAACCCGCATCAGCGCGCCGCCTTCTATGTCACCGACCGCAAGCGCGCCGGCCTTGCCACCGCGAAGCAGTTGCAGGGCAAGGAGCTGAGCTACAACAACCTCAACGACACCGACGCGGCGTTCGAGCTGGTGGCCGAGTTCTCCGGTCCCACCATCGCCATCATCAAGCACGCCAATCCCTGTGGCGTCGCTTCTGCATCCGATCTTGCAAAAGCCTATGAGCGCGCCCTGGCCTGCGATCCGGTCAGCGCGTTCGGCGGCATCATTGCGGCTAACCGGCCGCTCGACGGCAGGACGGCGGAGCTGATCGGCAAGCTGTTCTCGGAGGTCATCATCGCGCCGGCTTTTTCGCCCGAGGCGCTGGCCGTGCTCGGCCCGAAGAAGAACCTGCGCCTGCTCGAGGCCGGCACCATGCCCGACCCCGCCGCGGAAGGCCTTGCCTTCAAGAGCCTCGCCGGCGGCTTCCTGGCGCAGGATCGCGACGGCGCCCGCATCGCCGCCGGCGATCTCAAGCTGGTGACCCGGCGCGCGCCGAGCGAGCGCGAGATCGCCGACCTCTTGTTCGCCTTCATCATCGCCAAGCATGTGAAATCCAACGCCATCGTCTATGCGCGCGATCTGGCGAGTGTCGGCGTCGGCGCGGGCCAGATGAGCCGCGTCGATTCCTCGCGCATCGCCGCCTGGAAAGCGGCGGAAGCCGCGAAGGCCGCCGGTTCATCCGAAAGCTGGGCCAAGGGCTCGGTCGTCGCGTCCGACGCCTTCTTCCCCTTCGCCGACGGATTGCTGGCCGCCGCGGAAGCCGGTGCCACCGCCGTGATCCAGCCCGGCGGATCGATGCGCGACGACGACGTGATCAAGGCCGCCGACGAAGCGGGCCTCGCCATGGTGTTCACCGGGACACGGCACTTCCGCCACTGATCGCTGGATGACCAGGAGCCGCTGGATCGTCTAAACTCCAGCCCATGACCCACAAGATTGAGCTGCCGCCCTATGAGACCGTCGCCCTGGTGCTGCAAGGGGGCGGCGCGCTCGGCTCCTACCAGGCCGGCGTCTATCAGGGCCTGCACGAAGCCGGCATCCAGCCCAACTGGTTCGCCGGCATTTCCATCGGCGCCATCAATGCCGCGATTCTGGCCGGCAACGAACCGGACCTGCGCGTGGCGCGCCTCACCGAATTCTGGGAGACCATCTGCCGCTCGGCTTTCCTGCCGGACGCTTCGATCGAGGAGCGCATCACGGCGATCGCCGGCACCGGGCCGACGCGCGCGGCACTGAGCGCGTTCGCGGCCGGGCGCGCCCTGCTCGGCGGGCAGGACGGTTTTTTCACCCCGCGCGTGCCACCGCCGTTCCTCTGGCCGTTCGGCGGGATCGCGGCGACCAGCTTCTACGACACCGCCCCGCTCAAGGAAACGCTCACGCGGCTGGTCGATTTCGACCGCATCAATGCGCGCGAGACGCGCCTTTCCGTCGGCGCGGTCGATATCGAGACCGGCAACTTCGCCTATTTCGACAATGCCGCGATCAAGATCGAGCCGGAGCACATCATGGCCTCCGGCGCGCTGCCGCCCGGCTTCCCGGCGGTCGAGATCGAAGGGCGCCATTATTGGGACGGCGGCCTCGTCTCCAACACGCCGTTGACGGAAGTGCTGGGCCACACGCCGCGCCGCGACACCATCGCCTTCCAGGTCGATCTGTGGAGTTCCGACGGCCCGCGGCCGCACAATATCCTGGACGTCGCGGAGCGCGAGAAAGACATCCGTTTTTCCAGCCGCACCCGCATGGCGACCGATGCCGCGACCGAGCTGCAGCGGCTGCGCCGCGCGCTGAAGCGGGCGCTCGATTGCCTGCCCGCGGATCTCGCCGCGGATCCGGAGATCGCCTCGTTGCGCGATCTCTCCTGCTCCAAGGTCTATAACGTTCTCCACCTCATCTATCGCGACAAGCAGTACGAGGCGCAGCACAAGGATTACGAATTCAGCCTGCCCACCATGCGGGAGCATTGGGAAGCCGGCCTTGCCGACATCCGCCGCACGCTGAAACATCCCGAATGGCTGGAGCGCCCGCGCGGCCTTGGCGTGGTGACGCACGACGTGCATCGCCCAGAGCGGCACGCGGCAAAGGCGGAAGGAGGCGCGGCAGAATGAAAGAGGCGCCGCCGCCGGTTGCGTGCCGCGCCGCGACGCCGGACGACCGCTCTGTCATCACCAAGCTGTTCGGGCCGAACGGCGCATCCGGCGGCTGCTGGTGCATGCATTGGCGGGTGGCAAAAGGCGGTGCGATGTGGAAAGCCTGCAAGGGCGAGCCCAATCGCCGAACCTTCTTCAAGCTGCTCAAAGAGGGCCGCGCGCAAGGCACACTGGCCTTCGCCGGCGACCGGCCGGTAGGCTGGTGCAATTTCGGCCCGCTCGAGGAGTTTCCCCGCCTGCAAAATTCGCGCGTGCTGAGCCATGACGCGGGGCCGGGAACCTGGAGCATCAATTGCTTTTTCATCGCACCCGGCTGGCGGCGGCGTGGCATCGCCAGCGCCCTGCTCAAGGAAGCGATGAAGACCGCCTTCGACCGCGGCGCCCGCATGCTGGAGGCTTATCCGACACCGCAGAAGCCGGATCAGACCCTGATCGCCGCCTTCACCTGGACCGGAACGCGCTCGCTGTTTGCAAAGGCCGGCTTTAAGCCAAGCGCAGAGAATGCGCGGGTGTGGGTGAAGCAGCGGCGGGCGAAGGCTTAACCGAGACGCCGGCCCTCGCTGGAATGGCGACAACGAGACTGCCGCCTACTTCATCCGCTCCAGCGCCGCCTTGGCGTCGATGCGCTCGGTGGTCACGCTGGCGCTGGCGGCGGCAGCGGCGAAATAGTCGCGCGCCGCTTTCTTGTCGCCTTTCAGCAGCGCGCGCTCGCCGAGGTAATACTGCGCTTCGCACAGCACGTCGGTGCGCAGCTTCGGCGGCACTTGCTCGATGCCGGCGATCAGCGCCGGGTCGGTGCCGGTGCCGGCGAACAATTCCAGCAGCGGGCGCGGCCAGATGGTGGGATCGAGCGCGTCGATGCTCTTTTTCAGCACCGCCTCGTCGCCCGTGCCCAGATGCGACTGCGACAGATAGAGCCGCAACGCGGCATAGGGATTTTGGACCCGCAGCGACAGCGCCATCGCGAAGTCCTCCGCCGCATCCTTGAATTCGCCCTTGGCGTAATAGGCGCGGCCGCGATTGTAGGCGGCGGCCGCGGCTTTCGGATCCAGCTTCAGCAGATGGCTGAAATCGCGGGTCGCGTCTTCGTAGCGGCCGGCGCGGATGTTCATTCCGCCGCGGTCCATGAGGGCTTCCTGGTCGTCCGGCGCCTGGGTCAGCACCTTGTCCAGATCGTCGATCGCGGCCGCGTCCTCGCCGCGCTCGGCGTGCACCCAGGCGCGCGCGTAGAAGGTGTTGGGGTCGTTCGGCACGATCTTGAGCACCGCGTCGAAATCCGCCAGTGCCTCGTCCCAGCGGCCGAGCTTGCTGTAGGAGCCGCCGCGATTGTAGAGCGCGTCGGTCGAGTCCGGCGCGAACTTCAGCGCCTGGGTGAAATCGCGCACCGCTTTCTTGTAGTCGGCCATCGCCGCGTAGCCCATCGCGCGTTGATAGAGCGCCTGCGCCAGGTCCCTGCCCTGCAGCCGCCGGGTATCGATCAGCTTGGTGCAGCCGTCGATCTGGTCCTGCGGCACCGCCGCCTTGGCGCAGGCTTCGCGCATCTGCACCATCTCGCCTTCGCCGGTCTCGGCGAGGGCGGGCGCGGTCGCTGCCATCACCAGCAGCACGCTCAACAGGGATCGGCGCAACACTAGACCGCCGCGCGCTGGACAGCGTCGCGGTGAGAGCGGCGCTCTTTCACGCTGGCGCTCTTGAGCTGCCCGCAGGCGGCCATGATGTCCTCGCCGCGCGGCGTCCTGACCGGGCTGGCATAGCCGGCATTGAACACGATGTCGCTGAAGGCCGCGATTTTCTCCGGCGTCGAACGCTCGAACGGCGCGTTCGGCCAGGGATTGAACGGGATGAGGTTGACCTTGGCCGGGATGCCTTTCAGCAGTCGCACCAAAGCGCGCGCATCGGCCGGGCTGTCATTCACGTCCTTCAGCATCACATATTCGAACGTGATGCGCCGCGCGTTGTTGAGACCGGGATAGTTGCGGCAGGCGTTGAGCAGTTCCTGGATCGGATATTTCTTGTTGATGGGGACGATGCGGTCGCGCAGCTCATCGTTCACCGCGTGCAGCGAGATCGCGAGCATGACGCCCAGCTCCGCGCCGCAGCGCTCGATCATCGGCACCACGCCGGCCGTCGACAGAGTAATGCGCCGGCGCGAGATCGCGATGCCTTCGTGGTCCATCACGATCTTCAGCGCCTTGGCGACGTTGTCGTAATTGTAGAGCGGCTCGCCCATGCCCATCATGACGATATTGGAAAGCAGGCGCCCGTCCTTCGGGCTCGGCCATTCGCCCAAGGCATCGCGCGCCAGCATGACCTGGCTCACGATCTCCGGCGCGGACAGGTTGCGCACCAGGCGCTGGGTGCCGGTGTGGCAGAACTTGCAGGTGAGGGTGCAGCCGACCTGCGAGGAGACGCACAAGGTGCCGCGATCCTCTTCCGGGATATGGACCGATTCCACTTCCTGCCCGTCGCGGAATTTCAGCAGCCATTTGCGCGTGCCGTCGATCGACTGCCGGTCGACCGACACAATCGGCCGCCCCACGACGAACTGCTCCGCCAAGGCGGCGCGGAAATCCTTCGACAGATTGCTCATGCCTGAGAAGTCGGTGGCGCCGCGGTGATAGATCCAATGCCAGAGCTGGCGCGCGCGGAAGGCCGGCTGGCCGATCTCGGCCATCGCCGCCGTCAGCTCCTCGCGCGACATCCCGACCAGGTTGCGCCGCCCGGTTTCGTCCACTTCGGGCGGAGCGAACTGTTCCGCGTGCTTTTCGGTGCTCATCTCGCTACTTCAAACCGCTCTACTTCAGGCCGCCCTATTTCAGCCCGCAGGCGAGGCTGATCGCGGCATAGGCCTTGGAAAATCCATCCAGCGGAAACGTGTCCTGCGAAGCAACGCCCTTGCTGCTCATGCCGGTCACGATCAGGTTCTGGCCGTTCTTCATCCGGCTGACCAATTGCCGGTCGGCGCTGGCATCGCGGATCCACACCCGGTCGCCATCCACCAGCCGCATCAACGTGTTGCTGCTCTTATCGACCTTGGCCTTGGTATACTTGGTCTTGTGCGGCTCGAATCCCAAGG
>DASYRS010000189.1:0-5111 GCA_036004205.1 Dongiaceae bacterium | reverse complement strand
CCGACAGGGCCGGATTCAAAAGTTTTGCCGGGCCGCCAAATTCCTGAACAGGGCAAAGCAAAACGGCCCCGCCTTTCGACGGGGCCATTCGCCTACCGTGAGGTAATTGACCTGATCTTAAACCGTAACCTGCTCTTCTTCCCGGTTCTTTGGGGAGGAAGAGGAGCAGGCTCTAATACACAAATCGGCAAATAGAAGAAGGCGCGGGCTGGAAGATGTCGAACCGGCAGCATACGATGGACTTCAATCCGACGATCGGTCGCTCAAGCGTGTTGTCGGGCATGGAGCCGCCCAACGCGACGGTGCCCACCCTGGCAACCAATCTTCCGGTCATTGACCGCCTTGACCGCCATTCGAACTGGCCGCCAGACGGGCGCATGGGACCATCACGGTACGCGAGGTCTCTATGGCACATACAGAAATAGGAACGCGCGTAGCAGGAGTTTGGCTTGCGATCGCCTCTCCGCTACTGGCAGCTGCGCTGGTCGGCCACGGGCCGATCCATCCCGATATGAGTCAGCAGATGGGCGTCATCGCCGACGCCCCTGCCCGATGGGCGATCATCCATTGGGCCTCCGCGGCATCGCTATCACTGTTTGCCCTAACAGGTCTGATCATGCTGGCAGCTAGGTCGCGCCTGACCGATGCGTGGTGGACGATGTCTGCCTGGGGTGTGCTGACTGTCGGCGCGCTCTGGACTATGACGACCGCCGTGGCCGAGGCGACCGTGGTCTCCGCCGCCGCTGCTGCCGGGGACACCGCGACTTTCGAGGCTTGGTGGGCATTTTCCGAGGGAAAGGCCACCGGCTTTATGTTCCTGGCGTTGGCCGTTGCTGTGATCGCCGGTAACGAGGCGCAGGTCGCTGACCGAGTCACGCCAGCCTGGGCATCGTACATCGCGGTCGTTGCCGGAGTTGGAGCCTTCCTCGGCTGGCCCCTGGGCATGTGGTTCGGACTCACCCTGGGCAGCTTCATCTGGGTCGTGGCATCGCTCGTGATGTCGCTGTGGACACTCTGGTTCGGCTTGCGTTTGGCTCTGACTGCGGTCTCACAACGGAGCTAAATTGAACCTGCAGCAGGAGCGCAGCGACCCGGCCGATGGCCGATGTGGAAGGTCCCACGCTCGCCAGCTTCAACCGACGAACCACAGACGGCTCAGTTGGATACCCCACACTAGGCGAATGGCCCGCCCCCAAACTGGGGGAGGAGGAGCAACTCATGTCCTCGCTATATGCGATAGCCCTGCAGCTCGGGGGAGCGAACTTGCAGCGATGGACCTCGTCTTTGGTTGCCCAGAACCACGCGGCAAAACGCCGCGATCCGGGGTTTTCCTTAGTCCGCGATGCTTGCAATTAACGACCCCCGGCGGCGATAGTCCGGCCGATGAGCCAGATCGCAGCAGACAGCCCCCCGGCCGGTGCGTCGCGCAAGGTCGCCAAGCCGCGCCGCATGGTCGGGCGCGTGCGGCTGCGCACCGTCCTCATCATCCGCTGGATCGCGGTCGCCGGGCAGGCGCTGACCCTGCTGGTCGTCTATTACGTGCTGGGCTTTCCGATGCAGATCGGCTGGGCCGGCGCGGCGGTGGCGGCGCTGGCGGCGGTCACGCTGGCCGCGCAGGTGCGACGCCCGCAATCGGAGCGCCTGACCGACCGGGAATCGGCGCTCTATTTCGCGTTCGACATCCTGCAGCTGGCTGTGCTGCTGTATCTCACCGGCGGGCTCAACAATCCGTTCTCCGTCCTGATCCTGGCACCGGTCACCGTCTCGGCTGCTGCCCTTTCCTATCGCAGCACGCTCGGTCTCGCCGGTCTTGCCATCGTCTGCGTGGTGCTGCTGGGCATCCAGCACGAGCCGCTGCCCTGGCCGGATGGCGAATTCGACGTCGCGGACATTTTCGTCGCGGCCTTCGCCATCGCACTGATCCTCGCGGTCATCTTCCTCACCTTCTACGTCTATCGCGTGGCGCAGGAATCGCGCCGGCTGTCGGACGCGCTGTCGGCGGCGCAGGCGGCGCTGGACCGCGAGCAGCGCGTCTCGTCCCTTGGCGCGCTGGCGGCGGCGGCGGCGCACGAGCTGGGCTCGCCGCTCGGCACCATCTCGCTGGTCGCCAAGGAATTGGCACGCGACCTGCCGGCGGATTCGCCCCATCGCAGCGATGCCGATCTGCTGGTCGGGCAGAGCGAGCGCTGCCGCGAGATCCTGGCCGAATTGTCGCGCAAGCCGGACCAGAGCAAGGACCATTTCCATTTCCTGCCCGCCGGCCTGCTGGTGGAGCTGGCGGCGGCGCCGCACGCCCGCCCGCACGTCGCGCTCCGCATCGAGTTCTCGCCCGACCCGTCAGAGCCGCGCGATCCCATCCTGCCGCGCCGGCCGGAGATCATGCACGGCCTCGGCAACCTGCTGCAGAACGCCATCGAGTTCGCGCGCGAGGAGGTGAAGGTGGTGATCGCCTGGAGCAGGAGCGAGATCGTCATCACCGTGACCGACGACGGGCCGGGATTTCCGCCCGATGTGCTGCGGCGGCTGGGCGATCCCTATCTATCGGGGGGCGGCGAAGGGCTGGACCAGGGCCACCGACAGGGCGATCATATGGGCCTTGGCATCTTCATCGCGCAGAACCTGATCGAGCGGACGGGCGGCACCGTCAGCTTCAGCAACAACGAATATGGCGGCGCCGAAGTGCGCGTGTCCTGGCCGAGGAGCGTTCTAGGATGAATGACAAAGCGAAATCCCTGCTGATCGTCGACGACGATCTGATCTATCGCCAGCGCCTGGCGCTCGCGATGGAAAAGCGCGGCTTTGCGGTGCGCCAGGCCGAAAGCGTCGCCACCGGCATCACCGCCGCCAAGGCCGAGGCGCCGGACTACGCGGTGGTCGACCTCAGGCTGACCGACGGCAGCGGGCTCGACATCGTGACCGAGATCCGCAACGCCAATCCCTCATGCCGGGTGGTGATCCTGACCGGCTACGGCAACATCGCGACCGCGGTCTCCGCCATCAAGCACGGCGCCGCCGACTACCTGCCCAAGCCCGCCGACGCCGACCAGGTCGAGGCGGCGCTGCTGGAGGACAAGACTGCTTTGCCCCCGCCGCCCGAGCAGCCGATGACCGCCGACCGCGTGCGCTGGGAGCATATCCAGCGCGTGTTCGAGCAGTGCGACCGCAACGTCTCCGAAACCGCAAGGCGCCTGCGCATGCATCGGCGCACGTTGCAGCGCATCCTGGCGAAATACGCGCCACGCGGCTAAGCGTACGTCCGCGCCACTCTCCGGCTCTTGGGGCCGGGGTGACATGACAAGGGATTGCCGCGGCTATACGGCGGTGGCCGCGCGCTCCGCGTCCTTCGGCTTCGTGCCTTCGAGGCTGTCGATCAGGCGGCCCTGGTAGAGCGTGATGCCGAGGGCGTTGCCCGCCTTCAATCCGTCGTCGCTGTCGACCCGGCAGAGGACCATGCGTTCGCGGCCGATCCGCCCGATCGCCGCCTTCAGCGCCTCGCCGCGCTGGCCGGCGGCATCGTCAAGCAGGCTGGGCGTCCAGGTGACCTTGACGAAGTCGAAGCCCAGCCAGTCGCGATCGATCAGCGGCAGGTTGAGGTGCTTCACGCCGTCGAGGACGATCTTGTAGCCGCGCTCCTTCAGGAAGTCGCGCGCGAACAGGTACTCGTTGGGATCATTCATGACATCGAGCGCCGGCACCTCGATCGCCAGCGTGCCGCGGTCCTTGATGTTGGTCGCCTTGTCGAACTCCATGAACTCGGCGGACAGCACGGTGCGGACGTTGAGGTTGAGCGCGGCGGTGCGCAGCATCTGGAACAGCTCGCGCTGCATCATCAGTGCCAGCATGCGCCGGTCCAGCGCCCGGGTCAGGTGCCGGAACAGGAAGTCGTCGGATGTGATGTTGTGGCCCGGCAGCAGGGTCTGCGCCAGGTAGTGCATCGAGAAATAGAGCTCGTGGAACATCGGCTCCGGCCGGATGCCCGGGATCACGGCGCACACGTTCTGACGGCGCAGGATGTTGGCGAGGTCGGCATGCTCGATGGCGCGCTCGATCTGCTCCAGATGCGTCGGCCGGATCGCGGTGCCACCGAGGCCAAGGCGGTTCAGCGCCGCCTGCGCCACGCCCGGAGTGGAATCCGGCACCAGCTTGCGCCCTTCGTTCAGCAGGCGCACGCGGCTCAGCAGCACGTTGTAGTCGCGCTCGACATCGTACCAGGTGCAGAATTGCGATTCGTCCGCGCCGATGAACAGCGGATCCTCGGAGAACAGGGAGCGGACTTGCCGCACATAGGGCTCGATGTCCGCGACCGTGGCGCCCTTGGTCGCGACGATCACGTTCCTGTTGTGCATCTCGTAGATGCCGGCGTCGTATTTGCGGGTCAGCGGCTCCAGCGTCTTGCGGACGATGCGCAGATGGTGGGCCTGCTGGTGGTAGGGCCGCAGCAGGCTGAGATGCAGCTCGCACGCCACGCGGCCGCCGCGGTGCCGATCCAGGCGCGTCACGAAATCGAGGAGCAACTCCTCGTAGCTCAAGACCCGCGCGTCCTTGTTCGAGTCGTTCATCCGGCCCGCTTCCCCAACTGGAGCGCGCCTCAAGGCACCCCAGGCTCCAGCTTGCGGGCATCATGGTAAATGAACTGCTAAGATCGCGGGATCACCTACCCACGCAACGGTATCGGTCGGGCAGAAGAGTCCGCGTCCGCTCACCGCCGATGCAGCCACCAGCCGGTTTCGTTGATGGAAAAGACCGGGTTGTAGTGCTTGATCGAGTTGGCGGGCACCACCGAGGAGATCTGGTTGTCGAGCATCATCGGCTGGTCGCCGACATAGACCACCAGAACCGCGTGGCCGAGATTGAGGTTGAGGTCTTGCAACGCGACCACGCGCATGTCCTCGATCGGCACGCCCAGCGCCTTCAAGGTGAAGTATTTGGAGATGGCGTAGTCCTCGCAATCGCCGTTCTTCTTCAGGAACTGGTACGGCGTCTCCCAATAATCCTCTTCGCCCCAGTTGTTGATATCGAGGGTATAGCGGTGCGCGTTGAAGGCGCGGTTCACTTCGCGCAGCTGCGTCCCCAGATCCTTGCCTTGCAGATCGGCGATGAATTCCTTCCAG
>DASYRS010000188.1:0-4457 GCA_036004205.1 Dongiaceae bacterium | reverse complement strand
TCAGTTCATTCCTGGCCTGATGAAGTGCACGCTGCCCTGATGCATCATCGGCCCGTTGTTCCAATGCCGATGGTGCCATTGCTTGTGCCACCAGGGCTGGCCCAGCTGCAGCGAGGGATGGCGGTTGAAGAACGCCTTCTGCCTGGCGGCGAAGGCCGGCCGTTCGAAGATGAAGTTCTGCTGGCGCACCACGAAAGCCGGCTGGCCGACGATGAAGTGCCCCTGGTTCACGATGAAGCCGGGCCGCCCGACGACGATGTTGGGCGCGCCGGTCACCAGGCCGGGGCTGACGAAGACGACCCCGCCGGTATTGAACCCGCCGGTATTGAACACGACGCGCGGGCCGCAATTGCCGAAGCAGCCGTGGAAGCCGTTGCTGAAGCCGTTGTTGAAGCCGTTGTTGCGCTGGCTGTGCCATTGGCGGTGCCAGCCGTTGGATTGATTCCACGAGTGGGAATGATTCCACGCGTGCGGCTGTTGCCGGATCCATTGGCTCTGGTCGGCGGTGGCCGGTTTGGCTGCTCCGCCCGCGCAGGCGAAGCCGAGCGCCAGCGCCACGCCCAAGGCGGCGAGGGTGCGGGCAGCGATGGAAGGCGATGCGTTCATGGTTGCCGTCCTTCAGTATCGGGTGCGGTCGACGGCGCAGAGACAACCACTATACGGCAAACAGCGCCGCTGCGATGCAGTTGCGTTCGTGCGGCATCACAAATAACGGTGATCCGCACCGGGATCGCCTCCCCCATGTCGGGGGAGGGATCGAACCAGGTCAGTACGTCGCGACCGGCGCCGGCCGGATGATGCGCACGCCGTTCTGCATCACGAATTTCGGTTTAAGACTGGCCCGCTGCGCTTCGAGTACCGAGACGACCTTGGGGCGGATCGGCGCCGCGCGTTGCGGCACATACCGCTGCTGCGGCTGAGCATAGCCCTGCTGCTGCTGAGCGTAGCCCTGTTGGGCTTGATAGTTTTGCTGCGGCACCACCTGGTAGTAGCGCGGATCGAGATAGGCCACGATCGGCTGATACAGGACCACGCCATAGCCGGTGGTGATGGTGCCCGGCCGGTAGCCGCAATCGCCGTAGCAGCCCCTGCCGTAGCTGCCATAGGAGCGGTAGCGCAGATTGTGGCCGTAATAGCCCGGCAGCTTCCGGACCATGGGGCCGGTCTGCGGCGGATGCACCCAGGCCGGTGGCATATACCACGGGCTATCCTCGGGCGCCTCCTGGGCGCTGGCCGGCGCGGCCGTCAGCATGGTTCCGCCAATGGCGAAGCCGAACGCCAGGAAGGCGGCGGCGAGCAACCGAAACGCTGCGATCTCGATCTTCATGACTGCCTGTCCTCTTGCGATTTGAGCCATCGCCGATGGCTCAAATATCGCTCAAATTTGCGAGGACGTAATGGTTAAAATCCTAGAAGCCGTGATCCGTGCCATAAGCGCAAAAGGGCGGACCCCTCAGGGCCCGCCCCACTTTCCGCGGCCTTCGGCACCTTCAAAGGTTATTTGATGTGGATCGGCAGCACGATGCTGAGCGAGGGGCCGGCATAGACCGGCGCTGGCTGCACGTAATAGACCGGCGGCGGGGGCGGCGGCGCCACATAGACCGGAGCCGGCTGCACATACACCACCTGCGGCGGCGCCTGGTAGTAGTAGGGCTGCGGGTAATAGTAGCCACCGCCGGAGTTGTAATAGACGTAGCCGTCATTGCCGCGATGGTGCTTCCAGTAGCCGTTGCCATTGCCGTGGCCGTTATTGTGCCACTTATCCGCCATGGCCGGCGAAGAAGCCGCGAGCGCGACACCGGCCGCGACCAGCGCTCCAACCGCGATCCGTCCCAAACTCTTGCGGCGCGGAAGCTCAGTCTCAGGCGTATTCATGTCCGATCTCCTTGTAGGCGTCCCGGTCGAACGGCCCCAGCCGCTCGTCCCGCCAACCATGTAACGCTGCCACCCCCGATTCCCCTCGTGACGAGACCGTTACCTCGCGTTTTCGTGATGGCATTTCGCGAACAAAATCAACTGGATGAACGCCGGATGAACGGATTAGGGAAGCGAGGCTGGAATTGAACTCGGGAGTATCGGCCTTCAGCGGCGGGAAGCTCAATGTGACGCTGCTGGGCGGTGCGGTGGCCTCGCTCGCATCAACCCCGCAATGCGGCGAATGCCTGCTGGAGATCGGCAATCAGGTCGTCGGTCTCCTCGAGGCCGATATTAAATCGCACCAGCCGCGCGGGTGCCGGGCGCACGGTCCGCGTGAGGTGGAATTGCGGCATGACGAGGCTGGTGACGCCGCCCCAGCTGAAGCCGATCTTGAACAGCGCCAGGCGATCGATGAAGCCGAGCAGCGCGTCTTCGCCGAAGCGTTCGTCGAATAGCACGGAGAACACGCTGGCCGATCCGGTGAAGTCGCGCTGCCAGATCGCGTGCCCGGGGCAGGAGGGCAACGCGGGATGCAACACCTGCGCGATCTCCGGCTGCCTGCTCAGCCAGCGCGCAATGGCAAGCGTCGAGCGCTCCAGATGCGCCAGCCGCACGCCCAAGGTCTGCAGCCCGCGCAGCGCCAAGCTGCAATCGTCCGGCGATACCGCCATGCCGGTCAGGAACGTTGCCTTGCCGATCGCCTGGTACAGCGCCTCGTCGCGCACCGTCACGGAGCCGAGCAGGAGATCGCTGTGCCCGCCGATATATTTGGTGATGGCCTGCACCGTGACGTCCACGCCATGCGCGAACGCATCGAACAGCACGCCGGCGGAATAGGTGTTGTCGAGCGCGACCAGCGCGCCATGCTTGTGCGCGGCCGCCGCGATCGCCGGTACGTCCTCAACCTCCATGGTCGCGGACCCCGGACTCTCGCACCAGACCAGGCGCGTGTTGCGGCGGATCAGTCCCTCGATCCCGGCGCCCACCAGAGGATCATAGAACGCGACCTCGACTCCCAGCCCGGTCAGCATCTCCGCCGCGAAGTCGCGGTTGGGGCCATAGATACTGTCCGGCAGCAGCACATGATCGCCGCTCTTCACCAGCGCCAGGTAGACGAGCGTGATGCCGGCCTGCCCGCCCGGCGTCAGAAAGGTGTAGCGGCCGCCTTCCAGTTCCGCGATGCGCGCCGCCAGCTCCAGCGTCGTCGGTGTCCCGAACAGGCCGTAGGGATAGGGCGCTTCCTCGTGGTTCCAGGTGTCCCGCACCTCGGCCGCGCGCTCGAACAAGGTGGTGGAGCCGCGATAGGTCGGCACCGCCAGCGACTTGAAGCCCTGCGGCGCCTGCGCCTCGGATTGAATCAGCTTGGTCCGCCAGCTCCGCGCCATGATGCAATCTCCTTCTTTTTTTCTCCCCCAACATGGGGGAGGCAGGGTGGGGGAAGCGAGCGAAGATTCTCTCCCACCGAAGCGCGGCTTCCCCCGCCCTAACCCTCCCCAGCTTGGGGGAGGTGATTTCTTCGCGCGCGTCTATGCACTTTGCATTGTTGTGTCCGCGGTATCGCGCGGCAAGTGACAGAAGCCGCCGAACGGCCGGGCCAGCGATGGCTGCATACAAGAGATGCGACTCGGTGCGCGTTCCGCTAGGCTGCGGCGCATCCGACCGGCTCAGGGGAGCCCGCGATGGAGCGGCTGTTCGAGCAGCAATTCTATGTGGAGCAGTGGGCGGCCGCGCGCGCCTGGATCGCGGCCAATGCCGTCGCCCTCAGCGTCGCGACCGTCGCGCAGATCCTCATCGTCGGCGTGGCTTACCTCGCGGCCCGCGCCGCTGCGCCGCGCCTGCGCCGGCTGTTCGCGAACCTCAGCCGCGGCCGGTTCGAGCCGCAGATCGCGCGCATCGGCCGGGCCTTGAGCCCGCTGACGCTGCCGATCATCTGGCTCTCGCTGCTGTGGCTCGCGGTGCTGATCGAGGCCGGCGCCGGCCTGCCGTTCCAGCTCATGAAGCCGGTGGTCAGCCTGCTGACCGCCTGGGTCATCATCCGCTTCGCCGCCACCCTGCTGCGCGATCCGCTGTGGTCGCGCTTCGTCGCGATCGTGGTGTGGCTGATCGCGGCGCTCAGCATCCTCGATCTGCTGGCGCCCACCATGACGGTGATGGACAACATCGCCCTCACCTTGGGCGGCCTGCGCATCTCGGTCCTGACCGTGGTCAAGGCCGTGCTCTCCCTCGCGCTGCTGCTGTGGCTGGCGACCTTGGCCGGCCGCGTGCTGGAGCGGCGCGTGACCGCCGCCACCAACCTCACGCCATCGCTCAAGGTCCTCATCGTCAACCTCTTGAAGATCGTCCTGACGCTGATGGCGGTCGTGGTCGCCCTGCGCGTGGTCGGGATCGACCTCACCGCCTTCGCCGTCCTCACCGGCGCGATCGGCGTCGGCATCGGGTTCGGATTGCAGAAGATGGTCAGCAACTTCGTCAGCGGCATCACCATCCTCCTCGACACGTCGATCAAGCCGGGCGACGTGCTGGTGGTGGGCGACAGCTAC
>DASYRS010000187.1:0-5591 GCA_036004205.1 Dongiaceae bacterium | reverse complement strand
TGATGTTGACGCCGAAGCGATACGCCATCTCGCGCTGGCGCTCGCCGCCCGGCGTCACCGGGAACAGAGGCTGGCCCAGCTCGTCGGTCGCCCAGGCCGCGGCGTAGTCGTTGCTGCCGACCAGGATGCCGGAGACGCCGTCATTGACCCTGCCGCGCGGCACTTCCACCCAGATCGTCCCGCCGATCCAGCGGCCCGGGAAGTCGCGCAGCAGATAGAACGACTTGGTCAGCACGTGGTCGGGCGGGATCGCCATCAGGCGCGGCACATCGAGGCCCGGCGTCAATTCCATCAGGCGCTGCGCGCCCGGCCCCAGGTCGCCGCCGGTCATGCCGATCAGGTTCTGATCGGCGGTGTCGAAGAAGATCATGCCGCCGACCGCGAGATACTTGTTCAGCTTCTCGATCGCCTGGGTCGAGGGCGTGCGCTGGCCGGCCGTGATGGGCCAATAGAGGAACGGATAGAAAGACAGCTCGTCCGCTTCCACGTCGATCATCACGGGATCGCCGACATCGACCGAGGTGCGGCGCAGCAAGGTCTGCGTCAGGCCATAGAGCCCGGCCTTGCTGGTGGCATCGACCTGCGGCACGCCGGTGCGCACGAAGGCAAGGTGCGTGGTCTCGGTGGCGGCGAGGACGTCCTGGTCGGGCAGTTGCTGGGCGTGCGAGGGCTGCGGCGCCATCAGCAGGCACAGCGCAACCGCCGCCGCCGTCGTCGCGGCCAGCGCGCCGCGCCGCCGCAGCAATCCGCGCAGCGCCAACGCGATCAGCATGTCGGCGATCAGCAGCAGGAACGCGACCAGGAACAGCGTGGGACCCAGCTCCAAGGTGCGGTCAGCCGCGAGCTGGCGCGCCGGGACGGCGAGCGGCGCGAACACCGGCTGCGAGGGCGCGAGGTTCAGCGCGCGATGCTGGTTGTCCGGGCCGTAGAAGCCCGGCGGATGCTGCGGTCCGGCCTTGGTGCTCGGCAAATTCTTGGCGACGATCGCGACGGCGGAGGCGATCGGCGTCGTCAACTGGCCGAACGCGTTCAAGCTCTGCGCCGGCGCCAGCGGCCGGTTCTCGTCGGCATTGGCGACGATGCCCGAGGCGGTCATCACCAGCCGGTCGAGCATTTCGACGAACAGTCCGGAGATCGGCAGGTTCGACCATTCCGCCGTGCTGCCGACATGGAACAGCACGGAGAATCCGTTGCCGATCCGCTCGCCGGTCACCAGCGGCGTGCCGTCGGTCAAGCGCGCCCAGGTCTTGTTGCCGAGGTCGATGTCCGGCTCCGCCAGCACCTGGCGCTCGATCGCGACGTCCTTCGGCAGCTGCAAGCCGGCGAACGGCGATGAATTGGGGAACGGCGCCAGATGCGCCGGCTCGGTCCAGGACAAGGCGCCGCCCAGGGTGCGGTCACCCGGGCGCAGGCGCACCGGCAGCAGATCGTCGGCGGGTTCGCTCGCCAGCTTCTCGCCCGCGAACCGCACCACCATGCCGCCCTTCTCGACCCACGTGCGCAAGGCAGTCCGGTCGCCATCGGCAAAGGTCGAATTGTCGGTGAGGACGATCACCGCCAGCTCCTGCTTCAGCAGGGTCTGCAGACGGTCGGCGCGCACTTCGTGATTGGGTGCCAAGGCACGCTCGACGAAATAGAGCTCGCCCAGCATCGGCTGGCGCGACAAGGCCGGGTTGTCGGTGACGAGGCCGATCGGCTTGCGTCCTCCCCCGTCGTCCAGCAGCGTAATGGCGCCGGCGGTGGCGCCGTTCTCCAAGGCGACGCGGCTGACGCGATTGGCAAGCTCGACCGGCAGATCGAGCTTGATGCGCGCCACCCGTTCCTCGGTGCGGAAGATGCCTTCCGAGATGCCGAGCGTGCGTCCGTCGCGGTCCAGCGCGCGCAGGCGCACCGGTTGCACCGCCCCGATCTGCGTGCGCGCAACCTTGACCCACAGTCCGTTCGGATCGCGCTCCGGCGGCAGCAGCATCAGCGGCAGATCGAGCTTCAGGCTCATCACGTCGACCGCGCCATGTTCCTGCAGCGCATCGTTGAAGGCGGAATCGATATCGCTCTTCTGGCTGCCGATCCCGTCGCTGAGCCAGAAGATGTTGAGGTCCGCGGGCAGGTCCGCCTTGCCGAGCCGTTCGGCGGCGGCCGCGCGGTCGGTCGGCCAGGGCGAGGGCTCCATCGCCGCCAGGTGCGTCATCGCGGTCGCGGCGGGCATCGGCGTCAGCCCGATGCCGGATTCGCTGGCTTGCGGCGCGGTGGTGGCGAGGATGACCTGACGCCCGTTGCGCTCTGCCCGGTCGATCAAGGCCTGGGCCGCTTCCTTGCGCTGCTCCCAGCCGTGGGCCGCGGCCCAGCCGTCATCGAGCACGATCATGACCGGGCCGGTGCGCGGGAAACCGAAATTGGCGTTCCACAACGGCTGCGCCAGGCCGGCGATCACCAGGCCGGCGATGACGAGGCGCAGCAGGATCAGCCACCACGGCGTGCGATGCGGCGTCTCTTCCTTCGGCTGCAGCAGGAACAGCAGGCGGATCGGCGGGAACTGGATGCGCCGCGGGCTGGGCGGTGTCAGGCGCAGCAGCCACCACAGGATCGGCAGCACCGCCAGCGCGGCGAGGAGCCAGGGTGCTGCAAACGTGAGGCTGCCGAGGGTCAGCATGTGGCCTCTATTGACGCGCCGTCGGCCGGTGATCGGCCGCCAGCCATTGATAGGCTTCCAGCAGCGATTTCGCCGCCGATTGGTCCGTGACGTGGCGCGACAGGCTCCAGCCCGCCGATTGCGCCAGCGTCTTCAATCCAGCCCAGTGATTCGAGAGCTCGGTCCGGTAATCCTCGCGGATATTCTCGGCACGGCTCATCAGCAGGTCGCCTTCGCCTTCGACGCCTTCGAAGCGGACGCGCCCGGCATACGGCAGATCGAGCTCCGCCGGGTCCAGCACCTGGATGAGATGGCCGCGGCAGTCAGTGCCGGCGAACCGGTTGATCGCTGCTTTCAGCTCCTCCGTCGGCGCCAGGAAGTCGCTGACCAGGATGACGTGGGCATGCGCCGGCAAGGCGGCCGGCGGCGGGATCGAGAATTTCTGTTCCGATGAGGTTTCCGCCTGGCCCGCCAAGTGCGCCAGGCGATGCGCGATCGATTCCAGGACGAAGCGGCCCGCCGTCGGCCGCTCGCCGGAGCCGAGCAGCGCGACCCGCTCGCCCGCGCGCGACATCGCGCCGGCGAGGGCGAGGGTCAGCACCTGCGCGACTTCCAGCTTGCTGGGCAAATCGCGCTTGCTGGTAAAGCGCATGGAGGCGGAGAGATCGCACCACAGGAACGCGGTCTGCGCCGCCGACCATTCCATCTGGCGCAGGAACAGCCGGTCGGATTTCGCCGATTGGCGCCAGTCGAGCCGGCGCAATTCGTCGCCCGGATAATATTGGCGGAACTGCCAGAAGGCCTCGCCGCGCCCGACGCGCCGCCGGCCATGCACGCCCTGCTCGATGGTCGCGGCGATGCGCCGCGCCGCCAGCAGCAAAGGCGGCACGCGCTCGGCGATCTCCGCCGCCTGGTATTTCGCCTTGTCGAAGGTCGCCGTCGCCATGCGCGTCTAGCGATCCCTTTCGCTGTATCTAGCCGATCTCGGCAATCAGGCGATCGATGATCGCCTTGGGCGTCGCACCTTCCGCGCGCGCCCCGTAGGTCAATGCAATGCGATGCCGCAAAACCGGATGCGCCAGCGCAACCACGTCGTCGATTGATGGCGAGAACCGCCCCTGGATCAGCGCGCGGGCGCGGGTGGCCAGCATCAGCGCCTGGCCGGCACGCGGGCCGGGACCCCAGGCCAAGCCGCCCTTCACTTCCTTGATGTCCGTCAATTCGGGCCGGCCTGCGCGGACCATCTTCAGGATCGCGTCGACCACCTTTTCGCCCACCGGCATGCGGCGGACCAGGCGCTGGATGGAGAGCACATCCTCCGGCGACAGCACGCGGGTCAGGCCCGCTTCGTGCGAACCGGTGGTGACGATCAGCATCTGCCGTTCCGCATCGTTCGACGGATAATCGACGTCGATCTGCAGCAGGAAGCGGTCGAGCTGCGCCTCGGGCAGGGGATAGGTGCCTTCCTGCTCCAGCGGGTTCTGGGTTGCGAGCACGTGGAACGGCTCGGGCAGCGTGTAGGTGTGACCGGCGACCGAAACCTTGCGCTCCTGCATCGCCTGCAGCAGTGCCGATTGGGTGCGCGGGCTGGCGCGGTTGATTTCGTCCGCCATCAACAACTGGCAGAACACCGGGCCTTTGATGAAGCGGAAGCTGCGGCGGCCGGATTCGCTCTCTTCGAGCACTTCCGACCCGACGATGTCGGACGGCATCAGGTCCGGCGTGCATTGCACGCGCTGGGCATCGACCCCCAAGACCTGGCCGAGGGAATCGACCAACTTGGTCTTGGCAAGGCCGGGAACGCCGATCAGCAGGACATGGCCGCCGGACAGGATGGAGATCAAAGCCTGTTCGACCGTCTGCTCCTGGCCGAAGATGACTTGGCCAAGCTGCCGGCGCACCAGGTCGACGCGCTGGCTGAAATTCTCGATCAGGCCGGCCAGGTCAGCTGCCGAAGCGGCGCCGGGCGAACCCCCGATTTGTGCTGTAGGCCCTTGTGAAGACATGGAAATCTGTCCTTCCGTCATGGCCACCTATACCTCTCACTATAGCGCACGTAAGATGATTAAAGCGTAAACTGTTAACCACAATCATGTCCAACCCCGAGTCCGGCCCCAGGTTCTCCGATCTGCCCTCTTGCGGCGATTTTGACATGCGAATCGCGTCGGACGGCACATGGTTTTATCGCGGCACCCCGATCAACCGGAAACCTCTGGTCAAACTGTTCTCCACCGTCCTGCGGCGCGAGGAGGACGGCGAATATTGGCTGGTCACGCCGGCCGAGCGCGGCCGGATCGCGGTCGAGGACGCGCCCTTTACCGCCGTCGAGGTTACGGCAAGGGGCGCCGGCCGCGACCAGGAACTGACTTTCAGGACCAATCTTGACGAATTTGTGATTGCCGATTGCGACCATCCGATCCGTGTGGCGCATCGCCGCAACCACACCAACCAGCCGGGGGGCGAGCCGCGTCCCTACATCCTGGTCCGCACCGGTCTGGAGGCGCTGATCCTGCGGGCGGTCTTCTATCATCTGGTGGATCTGGGCACGGTCCGCCAGATCGAAGGGGTGGAGCAGCTCGGCGTGTGGAGCCGCGGCCAGTTCTTCGCCTTGGGGCACCTGCAGGACTTCGATTCCGTCGCCCGCACCGAGACCGCGCACTGATGGAACGGACCCTGATCAGCCAGCGCTTCGCCTTGGCGCCCGCCCCGGGCCGTCGCGCGGCGCCGACCGGCGCCATCAGCGGCAGCGTGGTCGCGGTTCCCATGGAACCGGCCACATCGCGTCGGGGCGACCACGACCTCAATCCCGACATGCTGCCGACGCCCACACTCATTCCCGCCGCCGTCCTGGTCGGGCTGGTCGAGCGGCCGGACGGGATGGGCGTCCTCTTCACCAAGCGCACCCAGCACCTCACCGATCACGCCGGCCAGATCAGCTTTCCCGGCGGCCGCGTCGAGGCCG
>DASYRS010000186.1:0-3715 GCA_036004205.1 Dongiaceae bacterium | reverse complement strand
AGCTGACCGCCTGACCTTCGCTCAGCATGCCGATGCCGGCGCGCTCGACCGCGGAGATGTGGACGAACACGTCCTTGCTGCCGCCGTCGGGCTGGATGAAACCGAAGCCCTTCTGGGCGTTGAACCACTTAACCTTGCCGTTAGCCATTGTAGCCTTCTCGAAAACAAGAGTGCCGCCATGCGAGATTGCATGGCGGGCCGAACTGCGGAACGGATGAAGCCGAGTCTGCTCTCGCGACGAGAGGGGGAGACGGGGGTCCAACCCATAACGAGTTGAGTGGGCGCAACATGGCCTTTTTCGGCCCAATTTGCAATCGTGGCGACCGTTTCGGGAAAGAAGCCTGCAACAACAGTCGATTAGCAGCCTCCGCGCGGAGCCGGCGGGGAAGCATTCAAGGAGCGATCTGCCGCATGTGCGAACAAGGCGTTGTCATTCGGGACAATAAGGACCATTTATGATGACACACCGCCTGCCAGAAAAGGCCACTCCGATGTCGATCGACAAAGCCGCGAACAAGCAGCATGCAGGCGCCCCAGCCGCGAAGAAACTTCCCGAGGGCGAGCGATTCGATCTCTTCCGCACGTTCCGGCACCCGCCGAAACCAGCTGATCCGATCCGCGCGCCGAAGACCGTCAAGCCGAAGGAATAGCCGCGGCGCTTGCGGTAAGCCGATCGCTGCTTCGCGATGAAGGAGCGATGCGCTGCGCGTTGTCGTCAGCGATGCTCCGCGCCGGCGCGCGATGTACCGCGCAACGTATCGAACAAACTTCGAGCGCGCGGTTATTCTCCTATCTTCGTCTCCAGTAGCGGCGCATGCTGAAGGAGCGGAGCAACGGCACCGCCGCTGCCCGAACAGGGAGTTCCCCAATGCAAATCCCAACATGGACCAAACCGGGCATTACCGGTGCGATCGTTGGCGCCATCGCCACGATGATCATCGGCTTTTCGCAAGGCGGATGGTATTCCGGGGGCTCGGCCGAGCGCCTGGCGCAGCAGAGGGCCGATGTCGCCGTGATCGACGCGCTCGTCCCGATCTGCATCAGCCAATCGAAGCTTGACCCCGACACGACCGCGAAGCTCGGACAGCTGACCGCGCTGAAGTCATCCTACGAGCAGCGCGACTTCGTCATCAGCAGTGGCTGGGCCACCATGCCGGCAGCCGACGGACCGAACCGCGATCTGGCGAGCAAGTGCGCGGACGCGCTGATGAAGTCCGCTGCGAGCTGACGGATAGAACGGCGATCGTGCCGGACAACGACAACAAGACGCCGCCGGTTCTGCTCGACGAGCATCGCGGCATGGCCTCGCAGAAGGCGACCGATGCACGACGGCATCTTTCCGAAGTAGAGGCGGACCAGGCGGCGTTGCGCCAGAGCCAGGTCGAGCTCGAAAAGTTCCTGTTCGCCGCGCCGGCGGCGAACTGGCCGGACGCGGCGAAGAAGGCGCTCTATCTCCTGCGCCTGTTCGCCGCAACGGGCGAAGCGCGGGATCCGCGGCTGAAGCATCTGATCGAGGACGCGACGGCGGATCTCACCCGCCTCTCCGGCGGGAACGCCGGCCCCGACGC
The DNA here is from genome assembly GCA_036004205.1 of Dongiaceae bacterium. Lineage (GTDB taxonomy): Bacteria > Pseudomonadota > Alphaproteobacteria > Dongiales > Dongiaceae > Dongia_A. Next base: position 2,147 of record DASYRS010000186.1, on the reverse strand, counting down.
GTAGCCGCGGCGCTGGCGGAACGCCGGGCCCCTCATAGTCCGAGCTTTTGCTTGATCAGCGCGGCGCATTGCAGCGGCGTGGCCGTACTGGCGTCCACTTCAAGATCGTACACCTTGCCGGCGTGCACACGGTCATATTGCCAGCGCGCGAGGCCGGCCAGGCGGTCCCCCCGCTCCCGCTCGCGCGCTTCCAGCACGTCCAGCGGCGCGAACACGCCGACCGTGTGAAACGAGAAACCGGAGAGCAGCGCGGCGTATTCCGCCATCTCGTTGTCCAGCAGTACGTCATCGACGATCAGGTTGTTGCCTTGCCGCGCCAGGGCCGCGATGGCGTGGCGCATGCCGCGAAAGGTCCGCTCCGCCACCGGGCCGCTCTTGATGACGATTGCCGGCTTGCCGTCCTGCTGCACGGTCTCGAAGGTGAGGCCATCGGGATGGTCCCAGTAGCGCTCCGGCATCATGTTCAGGAACGCGTCCATCTCGACATGCAGGAACGGCTCCGCCGCGATGGTCTGCAGCGCCTTGGCGATCGAAGACTTGCCGACGCTGCCGACGCCGTTGAGGAGGATGATGGTGGCCAAGGCGTATCCCTGCGATGAGAGCGGATCGCACCTCTCTAGCGCACCGGCCACACCAGCAGCAAGGCGGGTACCGCCACCACGATCACCAGCAGCGACAGCGGCGCACCGAGACGCGCATAGTCACCGAAGCGGTAGCCGCCCGGTCCCATGACCAGCGTATTGCACTGATGCCCGATGGGCGTCAGGAAATCGCTGCCCGCGCCGATCGCCACCGCCATCAGGAACGCATCGGGCCGGTAGCCGAGCGCATCCGAGAAGCTGACCGCGATCGGCGCCATCACCAGCACCGTGGCGGCGTTGTTGAGGAACGGCGTCACCATCATGGCGGTCGCAAGGATGAGGGCCAGCGCGCCATAGGCCGGCAGGCCGGACGCCACCTGCGACAGCCAGCCGGCGATCAAATCGGTGCCGCCGGTGGTGCGCAGGGCTTCGCTGACCGGGATCAAGGCAGCCAGCATGACGATGATCGGCCACTCGACCGTCTGATAGATCTGGCGGAAAGGGACGGCACCGGTCAGGACCATCAGGACCGCGGCGCCGAAGAAGACCACCTGCACCGGCATGAGCCCGAACGCCGTCATTGCCATCGCGGCGATCAGAATCAGGACCGGCAGCAACGCCCGCCGCGCCTTGCCGAGATGCAGCGTGCGCTCGGCCAGCGGCAGGCACTCGAGCGCCTTCAGCCGCTCCGGCATATCGGCCAGGTTGCCCTGCAGCACGATCACGTCGCCGAGGCGCAGCGTGATGGTGCCGAGGCGCTCGGTCAGCCGCTCGCCAGTCCGGCTGACCGCCAGCAGGTTGACGCCGAACCGCTCGAACAGGGCACTCGCCTGCACCGACATGCCGATGAGCGGCGAGTTGGCGCCGATCACCGCCTCGATGCTGCTGATCTCCGCCTGAGGCTGGCTCGCCTCCGGGACACGGTGGCCGGATTCCAGCTTCAGCTTGCCCGCGTGAACGATCCGCTCCAGCGCATGCGGATCCCCTTCCAGGATCAGGGTGTCGCCGACATCCAGCGTCGCATCGGGCAGCGGTGCCACCCGCTGGTCGTCCGGCCGCAAGATGGCGACGACCTTCGCCTCGCCATGCGCCAGCTCCTGAAGGTCCGAGATGGTCTTGCCCACCATCGGTGACTCCTCTCCGACCTCTGCTTCGGTCACGTATTTCTTGACCGTCAGCGCCTCGTCAAGCGAGGCGGTGGTGCGCGAGCGCTCCGGCAGCAGGCGATAGGCGAGCGCCAGGAACAGCACGCCGACGATCGCCAAGGCCGCGCCCACGGGGGTGAAATCGAACATCGAGAACGGCGTTCCGACGATCTCGCCGCGCACGCGCGAGACGATGATGTTGGGCGACGTGCCGATCTGGGTCATGAGGCCGCCGAGCAGCGCGCCGAACGACATCGGCATCAGGAAGCGCGACGCGGAGGTGCCGGACCGTTTCGCCATCTGGAACGCGAGCGGGATCATGATCGCGAGCGCGCCGACATTCTTGATAAAGGCGGAGAGGATCGTGACGGTCGCGACCAGCACGATGAGCTGCATGCGCACCGACCGGACATGCCGCGAG
>DASYRS010000185.1:0-2225 GCA_036004205.1 Dongiaceae bacterium | reverse complement strand
CTCTGCGCGTTCCTGGGCGATGTGCTTGGAGAATTCGGTTGTCTGGCGCCGGAACTCGCCCTTGAGCGGGCGGCGCGCGGCCCGGCTCCGGTCGAGAACGCCGACGAAATTGGCAAGGTCGGCCGCAAAGCGTTTGGGCTCTTCCCAATGCAGGCTGTGGCCGGCGCCGGCATAGACTCTGAGCTCGGCGCCGGAGATCTGGCTGGCGATCTCCTGCTGCTGCTCGTAGGTCGAGAAGCCGTCGCGCTCGCCCCAATACAGAATGGTCGGTGCGGCAATCCTCGAAAGCTGCGCGAAATCGTCGTAAGCCGCGACCTCCCGCATGGCGCCGCGCCAGATGCCGATCGGCAGGCGTGCGCCTTCGGCCACCACGGTGGCAAAGAATTCTTCATCGAGCGGGCGCGCGGCGCTCGAGGCTTGGACGGCACGAACGAAACCGAGATCGATCGGATCGGTCATCTCGTCCAGCGCACCGATGATCTCCGCGAGCTCCGCGTTGTCGCTCTGCGTCCTGAACGTGCCGATCAAGGCAAGGCCGGCGACCCGTTCCGGAAAATCGAGCGCGAAGCTCTGCGCCACCAGGGCGCCCATCCCATGGCCGACGACCACGGCGCGCGGAATTGCGCGCTGCCTCATGAAATCCGCGAGGTCGGCGGCGAGGTCCCGCGGATGGTAGCCGGCGGCCGGCTTGTCGGAATTTCCGGAACCGCGCTGCGACAAGGCGATGGCCCGGACGGAGATCGGCAGATGCGCCAGCACCGGCTCGTACGACAGCAAGGAATCCGGGAAACCATGCAGCAGGATGACAGGCATGGCGTTGGCCGGGCCCTGCTCGACGTAATACAAGGTCAAGCCGCTGAGGAGCCGGATCGATTGTTCGGTTACCATTATGATTTTTCTTTCACATCGATGGGGGAAATTACGGATCACATCGCATCGAGGCTGAGGGTGACTTCCGAGGTCCGCCAGGCATCGTTGAATTCCTGGCGCACGAGGATGGCTGCATCGGTCCGCCCTTCGGCCTGCAAGGCCTGCATCAGGCCGAACAGCGAGCGGCCGCCGCGCGGATTCTTCTGGAGATCGGCGCGGAACACGGCTTCGGCCTCCGGCGCGCGGCCGGCCAGCAGCAGCGCGGCACCCAGGCTTTCGCGCACCGGATAGTGCCAGTCCGCCGGCTCGTTATAGGCAAGGCGATCCTGCATCGCGACCGCGACGCCCAGATCGCTCACCGCCTTTTCCAGATCGCCCTTCTCCATCGCGATGCGCGCATCGACGATGGCAAGACCGACGCCCAGCACGTCCTTGGCCGGCGAGTTGCCGTAGCGGCTTTCCATCGGCAGCGTGCTGATGATCTTGGACAGGCTTTCGCGCTCGGCCGCTGCCCGCTCGACATCGACCTGGGCCGCGAACGCGACGCCGCGCGCGTAGTGGGCGAGACCGCGCGAGATCGGCAGATCCTTCGCCGGCTCCGGGGCCGCCAGCACATTCTTCCAATCGTGGAAGCGCACGGCGGTCAGCAGCGGATACATACCGAAATATTCAGTGACGAAGTTCCGCAGGCCCGGAATGTCATCGCCATGGCTGTGCAGGCTTTCCGTCAGCCGCCGCGCCGCGTCGCGCGCATCGCCATAGCGCCCTTCCATGCCGCGCGCCGCCGCGATGAAATGCAGGTTGTGATGGAAATAGAGCATGGGATAGGCGCCCCTCACATGCTCGTTGTCGATGTAATCCGCGTCAGTCGCGGCCGCGATCACGTTGGCGTCGGCGGCCGCCTTGTAGTCGCCGACCAGCATGTAGATGTGCGAGGGCATGTGGACCAGATGGCCGGCGCCCGGCGCGATGGTCTCCAGCCGCTTGGCCGCGGCCAGGCCCCATTCCGGATGCGGCGAGGCCTCGACCGCGTGGATATAAAGGTGGTTGGCGCCCGGATGACGGGGGTCGCGCGCCAGCACGCGCTCCAGCACGGCGACAATCTCCGTCGTCCTCGCCCATGGCTGTCCGTCCGCGGACCACAATTTCCATGGATTGAGATCCATCAGGCTCTCGGCATAGAGCGTCGCGGCGTCGAGATCGTCGGGATAGGAGTCGCTCAGCGCCTTCATGCGCGCCGCGTACGCCTCCGCCAGCTTCGGCTGATCGGCATTGGGGTCGCTGGCATAGCGGGCAGCCAGGGCTTCGATGTAGGCGCGTTCGCGCGCCGGCGCCTTCTCCGCCAGCTTCAGCGC
>DASYRS010000184.1:0-8376 GCA_036004205.1 Dongiaceae bacterium | reverse complement strand
GACTGGTCGCCGTCACTTGGGCGCAATCCTACGTGCGCGACGACCGGCAGCGCGAGATCCTGGCCCATCTCGGGCAGGTCAAGGACAAGTTGACCAATATCCTGCCCGACGCGCCCGAGACCGACCTTGCCCATCATACTTATACCAACCTGCTGCGCATGTGGGCGGAGACCTGAGCATTTTCCGCCGAAATTGACGCCGGCTCAGCGTCGAAAATGCGACCAGCACAGCGACGCTATTCGTCCTGCTTCTCGGACAGGGTGACACCCATCGCCGCGACCGTCACGCATGCGACCGCGATCCACATGCGCGGGCCGATCGACTGGCTGAGGAAGATGGCGCCCACCAGCGCGCCGACCGCCGGCTCCAGCGTCACCAGAATGCCGTAGGTCCGCGCAGAGATCCGCTGGATGACGCTGAACTCGATGGCCCAGGGAAGCACCGCGCCCAGCAGCGCGACCAGCAGAACTCCCGCGACGTTGAAGGCATCGGCCTGGAGCACGGTCCCCTCGGCAAGAGCGAAGGGCAAGAGCATGAGCGACAAGGCCCACAGGCCGAGGGTCAACCCGTCGCGGCCGCCGAACGCGCGGCCCACCAGCTTTGTCGCCGGCACGAAGGCCGCCCAGGCAACGGCCGAGACTGCGGCGAAGCCGAGGCCGGCCATGCTGAGGTCCTGGCCGATCGCCGGGGTCAGCAGGGCGACGCCGAGCGCGGCGATGCCGATCCAGAGGAAGTGAACCAGCCGGCGCGAGGTCGCGACCGCCAGCCCGAGCGGCCCGAGGAACGCGATGGCCGAGGCGATGCCCAGCGGAATGCCGTGCTGGAGCGACAGCAGGAACGGCAATGTCATGCCGGCGTCGGTCAAGCCGAAGAGCACGACGAGGAACCAGTGCTTTCGGAGCCTGCCGTCGAGTTTCGGTGTCGAGATGAGCGTGAATACCGTCGCCGCGAACGCGGTGCTCAGCCAGGCCGTTCCCGCCTGGCCGACGTCGGACAGAACGACCGTCGCCAGGGCCCAGCTCAATTCGACCGAAATGACCGCCAGCAGCATGAGCGCCGCGGGCGGCAAGCGGCCATACGCTTGGGCGAGCCGTGCCGTGCCGATACCGGCGCTGCCGGCCTGATCCGACAGCTTGGAAGGAAGTATCGCGATATGTGATGGCATGCTGCACCCCGCGATCAGGTAACGATACGCCGAAACTCAACAGCATCAGGATCGATGCGCCATCGGCGTCAGAAATTCGCGAACGCCTCTTCGAAGAACGCGGCCACGCGCCTGAACAGGATCTCCCGGTTGCCGGCGCGATTGATGCCGTGGCCCTCGTTGTCGAAGGTCAGCAGATTATAGGGGATGCCGGCTTGGTCGAGATCGCGGACCGCCGCGAGCGTATTTCCCGGCGAGACGTTGGTGTCCTTCATGCCGTGCACGATCATCAGCCGCCCCTTGATGCGGTCGATGAAGTTGCCGGGCGAGGCGTTGAAATAGCGCTCCGGCTGTTCGGTCGGCGTGCCGCCCATCATTTCCTCGCTGAAGTCGCGGCCATGGGGCATGCCGGTTTCGTCGTAGTCGATCGCGAGCTGATACATGCCGCAGATCGGAACCGCGGCATTCACCAGGTCGGACGATTTGGTGACCTGGCACCAGGCGGAATAGCCGCCGTAGGACAGGCCGATGATGCCGATGCGCCCGCGCCGCCCCTTGGCCGCCGCGACCAGGCTTTCGAGGCCGGTCCGGATATCGTCCTGCTCCCTGCCGCCCCAGCCGTCCTGCTTGATCGCCTCGCGGAAGGCGCGGCCATAGCCGGTCGAGCCGCGATAGTTGGGATCGAGCACGGTGAAGCCCGCCGCGACCAGGAACTGGATGGAGCCGTTGACCCAGTCCTCGCTGTGCCAGGTCGGCCCGCCATGGACATGAGCGATCAGGCCGCGGCTGGGTCCCTCCGGCTCGTACAGCCAGCCCGCAATCTCTGTCCCATCGGTGGAGCGCCAGCGATAAGGCCGCGCCGGCGCGAAACGTATCTCCGTGCGCGCGAGATGCTGCCCGGTGCGCGAGACTTCGACCATCGCACCATTGGCAGGATCGAACCGTACCAGCTCATGCGGCGCGTGCGAGGAATAGCGCTCGCACAGCCAGGAGCCGGACGGGAGCTGCGCGATCGCCAACAGGCTGTTGCCCGGCAACTCCATCCGCCTTTCGGCGCCGCTGGCCAGCTCCAACGATGTGGCATGCAGCGCGCCTTGCCGGAAATCGAGAATCGCCGCCGACTTCCCATCCGCGCCGGCAATGGCGTTGTCGACCGAGCGCGCCGGATCGTCGATCAGCCAGCGCAGCTCGAGGCCGGGTAGTGCCAGCACGCCGACGCGATCGTGAGTGTCGGTCTCAGCCCAGACGAGGATGTGATTTTCGTCTATCCAGGAGCCATGGGCCTTGCGCGCATCGCCGACATTCAGAATTTCGCGATCGTCGCCGGTCTTGAGGTCGAGCAGCCAGATCTGGCTGCCGCCCGGATGACGCTCGTGCCGGTGATAGAGCACCAGCCGCCCGTCGTCGGACAGCTCGAGCGCCCGGTCGCTGAGGCTCGCGGCGGCGCTGACGATCCGTCGCGTGCCGCTCGCCAAGTCGTGCAGATAGATCCGCTGGCCGTCGATCGCCGACTGCGTCGCGTCGTCCCAGCTCGCCGCATAGAGAATGGATCTCCCATCCGGCGTGAACGTGCCGCCGAAGACGTAATGATCGTCTTGCTTCGGCGTGACCAATCGCTTAGCGCCGGTTTCCATGTCCAGCAGGATCAGGTGCTCGTGCTCCGACGAGCCTTCGGATTGCGCCAGCAGCAGACGCTTGTTGTCGGGCGAGAAGGCGCGGACGTAGGTGTGATCGGCTTCGTCGGTCACGCGCCACGACGGTGCGGAGCCGTCAGTTGGCGCCAGCCAGACATTGCCGGCCTCGGTCGGGCCGGTCCAGGTCCAGGCCGCCCAGCCTCCGTCCTTGGAGAGCTTCGACTCCCAGAACTCCGGATGGCGCGCCCAGTCATGGGCAAGTTGAGCGATGTCCGTCATCGCTCGAACGCTTCCGCGAAAAAGCGTGCCAGCCGCCGGCACAGCAGCTTGCGGTTCTCGGGCTTGGAGATGCCGTGCCCCTCGTCCTCGAACATCAGCACCTCGTACCGGATGCCCGCCGCATCCAGCCGCCCACGCACATCCGTGACGTTGCGCGGCGTGACGTTGGGATCGTTCATGCCCTGGATGATCAGCAGGCGCCCGCGGATGCGATCGACGAAATGGATCGGCGAGCGCTCGCGATAGCGCTGTGGCACCTGAGCCGGCGAGCCGCCCATCATCTCTTCCGAATAGGGTCGCAGATCGGGGCGCGTGGTTTCGTAATCCACCACCAGGTCGGTCATGCCGCAGATCGGCGCGGACGCCTTGATGATTTCAGGCGGCGTGTGGACGATCTGCCACCAGGAGGAATAGCCGCCATAGGAGGTGCCGGTGACGCCAACCCGTCCCGCACCGGAGATGCCCTGCGCGATCAGCGCGGCCGCGCCGCGCGCGATGTCATCCTGCTCGCGTCCGCCCCAGCCATCCTGCTTGATGGAATCCTGGAACGGCAGGCCGAAGCCGGTGGAGCCGCGGTAGTTCGGCTGGAGCACGGCAAAACCCGCAGCTACCAGATACTGGACCTCGGGATCGAAGGCATCCTCGGAGTGCGCCGTCGGCCCGCCATGCACCAGGATGATCGCGCCCTGCGCCTTGCCCTTTGGCCGATAGAGCCAGCCTTGGATTTCGAGATCATCGCCGGAGCGCCAGCGAAAATCCTCGGCGGCTGCCAGCTCCGATGAAGCGACGCCGCGATCCGCCAGCTCCGAAACCGAATGCAACGCGCCGCCATGCTGCCGCACCAGCCGCATCGGGTGGCGCGCATCGTAGTGATAACAGATCCAGAAGCCATCCGCCGCCGGTCCGATCGGCAGGACGGTCCCGTCGGCGCCTGGAAAGGGCCTGCTCTGGCCGTCGGCAGGATCGACCAAGCTTGCAAGATCGCGCGCGGACCTGGTTTCCGTCAGCACGATCCGGTCGGAGCCTTTCGGCCAGTGCGCACCGGCGACCTGCAACGCGGGATCGTCGATCAGCCAGCGTGTCGCATCGCCGGCGGTATCGAGCAGGCCGACCCGGCGATGATCGCCAGCCTCCGCCGTTACGACGATCTGCGCGCTGTCCGGCGCCCACAAACCATCCGCCTTGCGCGCATCGCCGGCATTCAGCACTTCCCGATCCCGCGATCCGTCGATCCCGACCAGCCAGAGCTGGCGCCCCGCGGGATCGCGGTCCTTGCGGGAATAGAGCACCTGCCTGCCGTCCGGCGACAGGCGCGGCGTCACATAGGCCGCGCGCTCAAGGCGCGCGAGCGCGACGCGTTCGCCGCTCGCGATCTCGTGCCGGTAGATGACATGGGTCTCGATCTCGCGCCCGGTCGCGGGATCGCGATTGGCGGCATAGACGAGGAACCGGCCCGTCGGATCGATCTGGCCGCCATGGATATAGAAGTCCGGCCGCTGCTCCGTCAGTTCGCGCGCCGTGCCGTCGAGCGCGACCTGGCTGAGACCCACGCGCTCGTCGCCATCGCGCGACTGACCCAGGATCATGGAGCCGGAATCCGGCGCCCAGAACAACCAGTCGCAGTCGCGATCATTGGAGGTCCAAGCCGTGGGCGATGCGCTGCCGTCGGTCGGCGCATGCCAGACCTGGGTGGTCGCGCCGAGATTGCCGGCGATCCAGGCGACGCGGCGTCCATCGGGCGACAGACGCGCGCCCCACGCCTCGCTGACTCGGAACAGACGGTCCAGGAAGGGCTCGAGCGATTCGAAATGACTCATTCAAATACCGGTTATCAGACGAAATGGCAGGCGACCAAACGACCATCGGCGCGCGGCGCCAGGGGTGGCTCGCTACTATGGCACACATCCTGTGCCATCGGACAGCGGGTGCAGAAGCGGCATCCCGTAGGCGGATTGAGCGGCGAGGGCAGATCGCCCTGCAGCATCACGCGTTCGCGCGCACGCTCGGCTTTCGGATCGGGCAGCGGAATGGCGGAGATCAGTGCCTTGGAATAGGGATGCATGGGATTGGCGTAGAACGCATCGCGCTCCCCGATCTCCATGATCTTGCCGAGGTAGAGCACCATCACCCGGTGGCTTATATGCCGCACCACCGAGAGATTGTGCGAGATGAACAGCAGCGACAGTCCGAGCTCCGCCTGCAACTTGCGCAGCAGATTGATGATCTGCGCCTGGATCGAGACATCGAGCGCGGAGACCGGCTCGTCGCAGATGATGAGCTTGGGCCTGAGGATCATGGCGCGCGCGATGCCGATGCGCTGGCATTGCCCGCCGGAGAATTCGTGCGGATAGCGCCGCATCATTTCCGGCGCCAGGCCGACCTGGGCCATCGCCTCCTTCACCCGCGCATCGAGCCCCGCTTTCTTGAGTTCGGGATGAAAGGTCTTGAGCGGCCGGGCGATGATGGCGCCGACCGTCATGCGTGGATCGAGCGAGGCGAGCGGGTCCTGGAAAATGATCTGCAGCTCGCGCCGCGCCTTGCGCAGGGTCTCCTTGTCGAGGCCGAAGAAATCCTGGCCCAGCCATACGACATTGCCCGCGGTCGGCTTGGTGAGGCGCAGGATGGCGCGGCCGAGTGTCGATTTGCCGCAACCGGATTCGCCGACGATGCCCAGCGTCTCGCCCGGCTGGAGATCGAACGAGACGCCGTCCACCGCCTTGACCGCGCCCTTGGCGCCGGTCAACAGCCCCTTCCCGATCGGAAAGTGGACCTTGAGGTCGCGAACGCTGAGCAGGGTTTCGGCCATCGGCGCTTCCTACGGCGTAACCAGGTGGCACGCGGCGGCCCTGCCGCCCGCGCCGCGCTGCAACGCCGGCGTCTCCGCCGTGCAGCGCTCGATCCGCCGCTCGCAGCGTGGCGCGAACGGGCAGCCGCTGATCTGGCCCGCGAGAGTGCGCGGGCTGCCGGGAATGGTGCGCAGATCGTGCGCCGTGTCGTCGTCCAGGCGCGGGGTCGCGGCCATCAGCCCCTGCGAATAGGGATGGCGCGGCGCCTCGAACAGATCATCGATCGCGGCTTCCTCCATGATCCGGCCGCCATAGAGCACGATCACCCGGTCGCACAGCCGCGCGATGACGCCGAGGTCGTGGGTCACGATCACCACCGCCGCGTTCAGCTCGTGCACCAGCCCGTTCAGCAGGTCGAGAATCTGCGCCTGCACCGTCACATCGAGCGCGGTGGTCGGCTCGTCGGCGAACAGCAAGGCCGGCTTGCACAACAGCGCCATGGCGATCATCACGCGCTGGCGCATGCCGCCGGAGAATTCGTGGGGATAGAGCGAAATGCGCTGGCGCGCGTCGGGAATGCGCGCGCGCTCCAGCATCTCGACTGCGACGTCCACCGCCTCGGCCCGGCTCTTGCCCTGGTGCGCGACCAGCACCTCGGTCAACTGGTCCACGACCCGCATATAGGGATTGAGCGACGTCATCGGGTCCTGGAAGATCATCGACATCGAAGAGCCGCGGATCTTGTCCAGCCGGTCGGGCGCGGCGTTCAATATCTCCCCGCCTTCGAACGTCACGCTGCCGGTGCAACGGCCGTTGACCGCCGTCAGCCCCATCGCCGCCATCAGGATCTGGCTTTTGCCAGAGCCGGATTCGCCGACGATGCCCAGCACCTCGCCGCGCCGCACGTCGAAGCTGACGCCGTCGACCGCGCGCACCCAGCCCTGCTCCAGCTTGAAATCGACGCAGAGGTCGCGCGCCGCCAGGATCGGCGCCGCCGCTTGCCGCGCGGCCACCTCAGCGCTCGTTCGGATCAAAGGCATCGCGCAGTCCGTCGGCTATGAAGTTGAGGCAGAACAAGGTGGCGGCGAGGAAGCAGCCGGGCAGCAGCAGCAGCCGTGGGTCGGTCTCGATGGTGCTGGCGCCGGTATCGATCAGCGAGCCCCAGGAGGTCGATGGCGGCTGGATGCCGAGGCCGAGAAAGCTGAGGAAGGATTCGGTGATGATCACCTCCAGCACCAGCAGGCTGGAATAGACGATCACCACGTTCATGGAATTGGGCACGATGTGCTGGCGGATGATCTGCCATTCGGTCATGCCCCCCGCGCGCGCCGCATCGACGAACTCCCGGTGGCGCAACGACACCGCCTGGCCGCGCGCGATCACCGCCGGCGTCAGCCACAGGACGACGACGATCGAAATGAACAGGCCGATGACCGTCCGGCCAGCCACAAGATTGATCAGCACGACCAGGAAGAAATAGGGAATGCCGTACAGCACGTCGACCGTGCGCATGAGGATATTGTCCAGCCGGCCGCCGACATAACCGGAGACCGCGCCATAGACGACGCCGATGATCACGGCCGCGAAAGCACCGACAAAGCCGACCGCCAGCGACACCTGCCCGCCGACCAGCACGCGGAGCAGCAGGTCGCGCCCGAAATCGTCCGTGCCGAATGGATGGATGGAGAAGAGGCTGATCGGCGCGGAGACGTTGTCGAAATCGGCGTCCTCCGGACCGAACGGGAACACCAGCGGGCCGCCGAAACAGGCGAGCGCGATCAGCAGCAGGATCAGCATGCCGCCGACCGCCAGCTTGTTGCGGCTATAGCGGCGCCACGATGCCCTGAGCGGGCTGAGGCCGACCGCGGCGGGCGCCTCCAGCGCGATCGGCGTGCCGGCGAGCGCGTCACTCATAGCTCACCTTCGGATCGAGGAAGCCGCGCGCCACGTCGGTGACGATGTTCGCCAGGATGACGATGCCGCCGTAGAGGATGGTGACGCCCATCACCAGCGGATAGTCGCGGTTGCTGGCGCCCTCCACGAAATAGCGGCCGATGCCGGGAATGCCGAAGATCTGCTCGATCACCACCGAGCCGGTCACGGTGATCGCCGTCGCCGGGCCGAGATAGGCGATGACCGGCAGCATCGCGCCTGTCAAGGCATGCCTCCAGATCACGCGTTGCGGGCCGATGCCCTTGGCCCGCGCGGTGCGCACGTAGTTGGTGCGCAAGGTCTCGATCATGCTGCCGCGCGTGAGGCGCGAAATGTAGGCGATGTTGGGCAAGGCCAGTACAAACACAGGCAGGATCTTGGCGTTGAGCGAGCCGTCCCAGCCGGCGATCGGGAACCAGTGAAGCTGTACTCCGAACACGATCTGCAACAGCGGACCGATGACGAAGGTCGGCACCGCGAGGCCGGTCATGGCGATGATGCCGGCCGTCAAGTCGGTGACGCCGTTGCGGCGCAGAGCCCCGGCGATCCCGAGCGCGATGCCAGTGATGGTCGCGAACAGCATCGCCCACAGGCCGACCTC
>DASYRS010000183.1:0-5249 GCA_036004205.1 Dongiaceae bacterium | reverse complement strand
CGGTCGCGAAAAAGATCGCGCGTGCCGATGAAGCGTTCCGCGCCTGGCGCCTAGTTCCCGCCGCGCGGCGCGGCGAGCTCGTCCGCCTGTTCGGCGAGGAATTGCGCGCTCATAAAGCCGAGCTCGGCCGGCTGGTCTCGATCGAAACCGGCAAGATCGTGCAGGAAGGCCTCGGCGAAGTGCAGGAGATGATCGACATCTGCGACTTCGCGGTCGGCTTGTCGCGCCAGCTTTACGGCCTCACCATCGCATCGGAGCGGCCGGGCCATCGCATGATGGAGACCTGGCATCCGCTGGGCGTGGTCGGAATCATCAGCGCCTTCAATTTCCCGGTCGCGGTCTGGTCGTGGAACTTCTGCCTCGCCATCGTGTGCGGCGACAGCGCGGTGTGGAAGCCGTCGGACAAGACGCCGCTGACGGCGCTCGCCTGCGCCGAGATTTTCGGGAAGGCCGTGAAGCGGTTCGGCGATGCTCCGAAGGGCCTGCTCGAAGTGGTGTTCGGCGGCAAGGCGGTTGGTGAAGCCTTGACGGACGATGCGCGCGTGGCGCTGGTCAGCGCCACTGGCTCGACCCGCATGGGGCGCGAAGTCGGCCCGCGCGTGATCGGGCGGTTCGGCCGTGTGCTGCTGGAGCTGGGCGGCAATAACGGCATGATCGTGTGCCCGAGCGCCGATCTGGAGCTGGCGGTGCGCGCCATCACCTTCAGCGCGGTCGGGACCGCTGGCCAGCGCTGCACCAGCCTACGGCGCCTGATCGTGCACGAGAAGGTCTACGACCACCTGGTGCCGCGCCTGAAGAAGGTCTATGGCGGCGTTTCGATCGGCAATCCGCTCGACGGCAAGACTCTGGTCGGCCCGCTGATCGACGAAGCCTCCTTCGCGCGCATGCAAGACGCGCTGGCGCAGGCTAAAAAGGACGGCGGCAAGGTGACGGGCGGCGAGCGCGTCAAGGTGAAGGGCTGTGCCGGCGGCTTCTATGTGAAGCCCGCCATCGTCGAGCTGCCATCGCAGACCGGCGTGATGAAGGAAGAGACCTTCGCGCCCATTCTCTATGTGGTGAAATACAAGGATTTTGCCAAGGCGATCCAGCTCCATAACGACGTGCCGCAGGGCCTCTCCTCCTGCATCTTCACCCGCGACGTGCGCGAGGCGGAGCAGTTCACCTCAGGCGTGGGCAGCGATTGCGGCATCGCCAACGTCAACATCGGCCCCTCCGGCGCGGAGATCGGCGGCGCGTTCGGCGGCGAAAAGGAAACCGGCGGCGGGCGCGAATCCGGCTCCGACGCCTGGAAGGCCTACATGCGCCGCGCCACCAACACCATCAACTACTCCGACAGCCTGCCGCTGGCGCAGGGCATCAAGTTCGATGTGGGGTAACGCAACGACCACTCATTTCGTCATGGTCGGACTAGGCACGACCATGACGGAGTGTTGCGGGATGTGCTGGCGTACGTAGGGCGCCGCCATAGAAAGCCGCTATGCCCGCGACTCTTCCTTCACCCAGTCGGTGTGGCCGAGCACCAGGATCATGTTCACCGCTTCGCCGTCCTTCGACAGCGGCAGGAACAGCACGTCCTCGCGCTGGGTGCGGGTGCTGAGCGGCTGATAGGTGCCGCGATAGAGAACGGGCTGGCGCGTGCGCACCACGCGGTCGAGATAATAGGTCGTGTCTTCCGCACTTTCGCCGTAATAGGCTTCCTCGACCGGCTTGCCGGTGGGATCGCCGCCGCGCATCTCGACTTCCCGGGTGCCGACTAGGCGATAGACGTAGCGCCGCGGATCGGGAACGACGTCGATCAGGATCAGAAGCGGCAGCAGCGTCTTCAGGTCGACGGGATCGAGATCGCCGCGCGCCGGCATCGCACGATCGCCGCGCTGGCTGGTCCAGTACTGATGAAGCTTCCGCAATGACGCATGACAGTCCGCGAGCTGATCCAGCGACCAGGCCGCGAACACTTCGACGGCGCCGGGTATCGGCACTAGCGGATTGCCTGGGTCAAACATCGAAAGAGTGTGCTCACCGTCATCCATGCCGCACTCTGCGTGATCTGTCTTAAGAATCCCCGAAGATCAGAAAATCCTCACACGCGGTTCTATCGAATCATCTAGTCCGTTTGATCGATGTACTGTAGGCACACGCGATTTTCGCGGCAAGCTGCGCATTGTTCAGCGCGAGTGCGACATTCGCGCGCTGGCTCTCGCCTTGGGTCAAATCGCGAATCCGCGCGAGCAGGAAGGGCGTGACATCCTTGCCCGCGATGCCTTGCGCGCGCGCCTCCTGCAAAGCTGCGGTGATTTGTCCTTCGATGCGGCTCGAGGGAATCTCATCCGCGACCGGAATCGGATTGGCGATCAGCGCGCCGCCTTGGTCCGACAGGCGCCAGCGCGCGGCAAGGATGGCGGCGATCTCCTCGGGCGTCTCGGCGCGCGCCGGAATGCGCTGCCCCGATGTGCGCGAATAGAACGCGGGGAACTCATCGCATTGATAGCCGATCACCGGCACGCTCAAGGTCTCGAGCATCTCCAGCGTGCGCGGCAAATCGAGAATCGCCTTGGCGCCGGCGGAGATCACGGCGACCGGGCTTGTCCCCAGCTCGATCAGATCCGCCGAGACATCGCCGCTCGCTTCCGCGCCGCGATGCACGCCGCCGATGCCGCCGGTCGCGAACACGCGGATGCCCGCCATCGCCGCGATCCGCATGGTGGACGCAACGGTGGTGGCGCCGTCCCGCCGCCCGGCCATCAGCACCGGCAGATCGCGCACCGAGGCTTTCGCCATGTCGCGCGACTGCGCCAGGCGCTCCAGCGCCGCGTCGTCCAGCCCGACTTTCAGCCGGCCGTCTAGCACCGCGATGGTGGCGGGCACCGCGCCGCCGTCGCGGATGACGTGCTCCAGGGCGCGCGCGGTGACGAGGTTGCCGGGATAGGGCATGCCGTGGGCGATGATGGTGGATTCCAGCGCGACCACGGCCTTGCCTTGAGCCTGGGCCTCTGCAACGTCCGGCGCGATGTCGAGGTCGGGATGTGTCATGCGGCATGATCCTTTCTGGCCGTTCGGCGCGCGCGGCGCTTGAGCATGGTCTGCAACGCGGCCGGCGACAAAGCAGGGCTCACGGTCTCCGGCACGCTCACCGTCAGCGCCGCCGCGGCCTGGCCCCAGCGCGCGGCTTCCGCCAGCGGCTGCTGATCCAAGAGGCCATGGACCGCGCCCGCCAGCGCTGCATCACCACCGCCGGTCACGTCGCTGAGGATGACGGGGAAGGGCGGCACATGGGCGCCGGCATCCGTGTCGGCACTCGATGCATAGGTGCCGCGGTCGCTGAGGCCGATCAAGACGTGCCGCACATTCATCCGATGCAGGGTGCGGGCGGCGCGCCGCAAGTCTCCATCCGCCCGGACCTTTCCGCCCGCCAGGATCGCCGCCTCGTCGCGGTTGAGCGCCAGCAGGTGGATGGGAAGGCGCGCCTTCAGCAGCGGCCGCAGGCGCTCGGCCTTGCGAGTGGAGACGGCATCGATCGCCAACGGCACCTTGGCGCCAGCGCACACCTCCGCCAGCCGGGCGAGGGCGGCTTCCTCGAGGTTGCAGTCCGCCACCACCATGCGCGCCTGCGCCAGGGCCGCCGCACGGGCGGCGATGCGCTGTGCGGTCAGTTCTTCCATCGCGTCCATGGCCGAGATGGCGGCGGTGAGGTCCCCGTCGCGGTCGAGCAGCGCGACATAGGTGCCGGTCGGCCTGGCGCTCATCAGGCTCATGGAGACATCGATACCGGCGGCACGCGCCTCGCGCAGGATGCGCTCGCCGAACTCGTCCTGCCCGAGCATCGTGAACAAGGCGGTCGGCACGCCGAGCCGCGCCAGGTTGCGCGCGATGTTGCAGCCGACGCCGCCCACCGTCGCCGCCATCCGCCCGGGGTTGGAGGTACGCAGCACCATCGGCGCCTTGGCCTGGCACTTGAAATCCATGTTGGCGCCGCCGATGACGACGACCTGGCCCGCGGGCTTCAGCACATAGCCGCGCCCGATGATCTCGCCCTGCTGGCGCAGCGCGCTCAAATGCACCGTGACTGCGGCCGCGCTCGTCTTCAGCCGCCGCGCGATGGCGGACGCCGACAAGGTCGGGTCGTCCCGCAGCAGGGTGAGGATCTGTCGCTCGCGCTCGGTCACTTTATGAGTCCAAAGGGTAGTTTGGAATTATAAAGGGCCAGCGCCAAAAACACCATCCGATGTTATCGGCCGAGTAGTCTTTCTCGCAACGTCAACACGTCAGAGACCTCGAAGTTTGTGAGAATCAAATTACAGCCTTCCGTTTCGAGGCAGTAACCATTCTCGGTCCATCGCGCCCTGATCTTGCGCATCGTGCGTGAAATGATTGTGCCGACCAGGGCCACCTCCCTACTCGCAATGTCGACGCCCGTTATCTCGGCGTGGAATCCGCCAGTCGTCGTGGTTTCAATGGGCTCGATCAAAATTGCAGCCACCGTCCCCTCCTCAATGGGAAAGCAAAATAATAGACGTTGGCTCTCGCAGTTGGATAGCGGCTGCGTCGAACCCAAGCGTCAGCGCGCCCCTAACTCCGGCTCGGGGGAAGGACACGCTCGTAGCGATGTTGAGAGGCGACGAACCGCGGAAGGCCGCGCCTGTCCTCAGCTCTTATTGCCGAAGAACGCGCTGTAATCGTGGCGGCCGTCGGTCGGCTGCTGGGTCGGTTCCTCGGGCAAGGGCTCGGGCGGAACCAGCGGCTCCAGGGTCGCCGGCTTGCCGGCGGCCTTGCGGGCCTTGAGGATCGCGGCATTGAGGTCGGTCTGGGTGCACAGGCCCAGCAGCACCGGATCGCGCGGGCGCAGGTTCGCGGTGTTCCAGTGGGTGCGGTCGCGCACCTGGGCGATGGTCTGCTTGGTGGTGCCGATCAGCTTGGAGACCTGGGCATCGCTCAGCTCCGGATGATGGCGCACCAGCCAGGCGACCGCGTCCGGCTTGTCCTGGCGCTTGGAGACCGGGGTGTAGCGGGGGCCCTTGCTGCGGGTGAGCGGCAGCGGGATATTGACCTTCGCCATCTTCAGGCGCTGGGTCCCGTCCTTCTCGCAGCGCTCGATCTCTTCCTTGGTCAACTGGCCGTTGATCGTGGGGTCGAGGCCGACGATGCCGATCGCGACTTCGCCGTCGGCAATGCCCTGGACTTCCAGCGGGTGCAGCCCGCAGAACGCGGCGATCTGCTCGAAGCTCAGGGTGGTGTTCTCCACCAGCCAGACC
>DASYRS010000182.1:0-4172 GCA_036004205.1 Dongiaceae bacterium | reverse complement strand
AAGCTGGCGAAAATCGCCGGCAACGTCGTCGTCAAAGTGCCGCTGACGCCCGACGGCCTCAAGACCTGCAATCGCCTGTCGAAAGAGGGCACCAAGGTCAACGTCACGCTCTGCTTCTCGCCCGCGCAGGCGTTGCTCGCGGCGAAGTCAGGCGCCACCTATATCTCGCCCTTCGTCGGACGGCTCGACGATATCGGCACCGATGGCATGCAATTGATCGCCGACATCGTCCAGATCTATCGCGCCTATGACAGCATCAAGACCGAAGTGCTGGTCGCCTCGGTGCGCCATCCGATCCATATCATCGCGGCCGCGAAAATGGGCGCCGACGTCGCGACCATGCCGCCCAATGTGCTGAAGCAGATGTTCAATCATCCGCTGACGGACAAGGGCCTCGCCGCCTTCCTGGCCGATTGGGCCAAGACCGGTCAAAAGATTCTCTAGGGCCCAGGCATGGCGGAACGACCCGAGGAGCTGCAGAAGAAATCGCCTTCCCTGCCGAGCGCCGCGCAGGTGATCGCCTATTTGAGGCGGCATCCCGATTTCCTCTATCGCCATCCCGAGCTGTTGGACATCCAGACGCCGCCAGCGCGCCACAATGACGGCAGCGTGGTCGACCTGCAGCATTTCATGGTGGAGCGCCTGCGCAGCGACGTCGCCAAGCTGCGCGCCAACCAGGACGAGATCATCGCCAACAGCCGCGATAATCTCGGCACCCAGGAGCGCATCCACAAGGCGGTCCTCGCCTTGCTGGAAGCCGAGACGTTCGAGGAATTCATCGAGATCATCACCGGCGACCTGGTGCTGCTGCTCGAGGTCGACGTGGTGTGCCTGTGCATCGAGCGCACCGAGGGCTACAACCGCCGCCCGAAGCTGGATGGATTGGAGCTGCTGGAACAGGGCGCGGTCGACCGCATCATGGGCAAGGGCAAGCTGGTCATGCTGCGCGACGACACGGTCGGCGATCCGGAAGTGTTCGGCGGCGCGGCCGAGCTGGTGCGCTCCGATGCCCTGCTGCGCCTGAAGCCCAGCAAGGCCGCGCCCAACGCGGTGCTGGCCTTCGGCACGCGCCATCCCGGCTATTTCCATCCCGGCCAAGGGACCGAGCTCCTGAACTTCCTCGGCCGGATCATCGAATTCGGCATCCGCTCGTGGCTGGATCTGCCGCGGCCCTGATGACGGAAACCGAGGCGGCGGGTGGCCTGCGCGCCGCCCCCGATTTGCAGAGCGCGCTTGGGGCATGGCTGACTTGGCTGGCGCATGAGCGGCGGGTCGCGGACCTGACGCGCGCCGCTTATACCCGCGATATCGGCCAGTTCCTCTCCTTCCTCGCCCGGCACCAGGGCGAGTTGCCGCGCCTCACCAGCTTGACCGGCCTCAGCCGGGGCGACTTTCGCGCCTGGATGGCGGCGCGCCAGGCCGACGGGATCGAGGCGCGGTCGATCGCCCGCGCCTTGAGTGCCCTCAAGAACCTGTTCAAGTTCCTCGGCCGGCGCGGCCTGGCCGCCAACGGCGCGATCGCGACCTTGCGCGCGCCAAAGCTGCCGCGCGCCGTCCCGAAGCCCCTGACCGTCGGGGAAGCGCTGGAAACCGTGGATGCCGTCGCCTCGCTCCAGGACGTGGATTGGATCGGCAAGCGCGACGCCGCGATCCTGATGCTGCTCTACGGCGCGGGCTTGCGCATCGGCGAGGCGGTTTCCCTCAATCGCCGCGACCTGCCGATGACAGGAGACGCCCGCACCCTCACCGTCACCGGCAAGGGGCGCAAGACCCGCATGGTGCCGCTGCTGCCCGAGGTCGTGACGGCGGTGCGCGAGTACCTCGCGGCCTGCCCCTGGGGCGGGACCGGCAGCGACCCCCTGTTCATGGGCGCCAGGGGCGGGCGGCTCAACCCCCGCCTGATTCAGAAGGCGATGCAGACCCTGCGCCTGGCACTCGGCCTGCCGGAGACCGCGACGCCCCACGCCTTGCGCCATTCTTTTGCCACCCACCTGCTGGGGGCCGGCGGCGACCTGCGCGCGATCCAGGAATTGCTGGGCCACGCCTCGCTCTCCACCACCCAGCGTTATACCGACGTCGATGCCCAGCATCTGCTGTCGGTCTACCAGGCCGCCCACCCCCGCGCCAAAGCGCAAGGGGGCCGCTGAGCCATAACCGGCGGTCATTGGCACCGGCGCCGGTTCTATGGCATGGAACGGCGGCCAAACGACCGCCCGAGCCTGCCATGCCAATCGCCATCCGCCCCCTGACCGCCGCCGATGCGGACGCGGTCATCGCCATGCACGATGCCTTCACCGCCTATCTGCTGGAGATGGGCGACCCCGATGCGCAGGTGCAGCATTTCACCAAGGAAAAATACCTGGCGGATGGATTCGGCCCCGACCCGGTTTTCGCCGGTCATATCGCCGAGGAGGCCGGCTCACCGCGCGGCTACCTGCTTTATTTCAAAGGGTATAATGTGGACCTCGCGTATCGGCTGTTCTTCATCTGCGACCTGTGGGTCCAGCCCGAAACGCGCGGCAAGGGCATCGGCCGCGGCCTGGTGGCGGCTTGCGCGGCGGATTGCCGGAGATGGGGCGGGGAATGGCTGGAATGGTACGTGTACCGGCCCAATACAATAGCGTTCGATTTCTACCGCAAGCTGGGCGGACGCGAGAGCGACGGGCTGGCGGTCATGACGATCCGAGCCGACGCGCTCTGATCCGGCTCGCCGCGCTGCTGTTCCTCCTCTTGGCGCCGGTTTCGGCGCGGGCCCTCACGGTCGAAGGCAATCAGTTCGTCGAGAATGGCCAGCCGGTCGTCCTGCGCGGGATCGCGGTCGGCGACGTCACCGATCTGCCGTCGGACGTGAACCCGTACCCGGAGATCGCCGGCGAGTGGCACGCCAATGCCGTGCGCCTCTCCATCCATCCCGGCACCTGGCGCGACCACAAGGACAAGGCGCTGTCGACCCTGAAGCATCATGTCGAAATGGCGCGCGCCGCCGGGCTCTACGTGATCATCGACTATCACGTGATCGGCTTTCCCGACGGCTATGCGCTGGATTATTTCGACATCACCGACACCAGCACCAAGACCGACTATTACGATTCGCGGTTCTCGCTGGCGATGGATTTCTGGATGACCGTCGCCCTCAATTACAACGACCCCGCCATCCTGTTCGAATTGTGGAACGAACCCAG
Organism: Dongiaceae bacterium; assembly: GCA_036004205.1. Taxonomy (GTDB): domain Bacteria; phylum Pseudomonadota; class Alphaproteobacteria; order Dongiales; family Dongiaceae; genus Dongia_A. The sequence goes on along the minus strand of DASYRS010000182.1, from coordinate 990 downwards.
CAGCAACACCGAGGAAGAGGACGGCGGCGACCTGTCCTACTGGAAAAAATACCGGCCCTATTGGCGCGTGCTGACGGACGCGATCCGCGCCAGCGGCAGCAACAATGTCATCCTGGCGGCGCCTCCGCTGTGGGCGTTCAACCTGCGCGGACTTCGCGAGTCGCTGCTGCCGGACGAGAACACCGCCTATGTCTGGCACGTCTATGCCGGCGAAGCGCCGGAGGAATGGGCCGACGCGCTCGACGATCTGGACAAGGAGAAGCCGATCCTGGTCACCGAATGGGGCTTCGAGCCGGACGCTAAGCAGCACTGGTCCGGCACGGCGGAAGATTTCGGCGCGCCCTTCGCGGATTTCATGGACGAGCGCGGCCTGTCATCGACGGCCTGGTGCTGGAACCCGGAATACGGCCCATCCTTGCGCAAGCCGAGCGGCAAGCTGACGGTGTGGGGCCAGTTCGCACAGCAATATCTGGCGAAGCACGCGCTCGGGCAGTAGGGCGCGATTGACCTCATCCTCTTTCTGTCATCGCGGCCGAGCGCAGCGAGAGCCTGCCCCATACGCTCCATCAGGGTCGCGGCAATGTCGCATAGGCCCGGCTCAAGGCCGGGGTGGCAATGGGAGAGGCCGGCTACTCTTTGCGCGCGTAGGCGACGTCATCGAGATAGAGTTCGTCTATGGCATGGGACGCATCGCAGCGGACGAACTCTTCCGCGATCTGGTGCGTTGCAAAGTCGGCGGCGACCTCCGCGGCCACCGCGCTTAGATCGAGCCTGAAACTGTCCGATATTTCGCCATCGATGACCCAGCGCAGAACGATGGTGTGTGCGTCGATGTGCGCCGTCACCACCCGGATGTTCGGCGTGACTTCGCCCAGCAGAGCACGCTGGATGGACAGCAGCAGCCGCACACGAAGTTCCCACGAGCCAGTCACATCACCGGGGGCGCTCACTCGTGCAGCCTCACATGTGAATCGTCTTGCTCGCGATCGC
>DASYRS010000181.1:0-11592 GCA_036004205.1 Dongiaceae bacterium | reverse complement strand
GTCCTTGGCATAGCCAGCCTCGACCGCACCGGACATGACCGCGAGCTTCAGGTCCTTGTTGCCGGCGAAGGTGGAGAAGTCCTTCACGGCCTTGGGATTGCCCTTCGACACCAGCATCGCTTCTCCGATGCCGTAGGACGGCTCGGAGTACGCGATCTCGGCGCAACGCTTGGGAGTGATGAACATGCCTGCCGCGATGATGTCGAAGCGGCCGGCCTTCAGGCCGGGAATGAGGGAGCCGAACTCCGTCAGCACGCCGTCGACTTGCGGGATGCCGATCTTCGCCAGCACCGCCTTGGCCACCTCCGGCGCCTCGCCCGTCAGCTTGCCGTCGGGCGTCGCGTAACCAAACGGCGCCTCGTTCGCGAAGCCGACGCGAATGAAGCCCTGCGCCTTGGCGCGCTCCAACGTGGTTTCCGCGAATGCGATCCGGGTCCCGCCAGCCATTGCGGCGGTCGCCGCGCCCAGGCCGATTGCCGACCGCAGCAGGCCGCGCCGCGTGACCCTCAACTCATGATCCATGCTGTCCTCCTCTGTTGCCTGGTCGCGTGTTTTTGCTGTTTCGAATCCAGGCAGGTCAGACCAGCGCCCCCGCCTGGAAAACCCTTTCGTGACAAGTTGTATACATCTTATCTTTTCTTGGCGCAAGTTCCACGCTAGTCTTGGCGAGATCAGTGGAATTTTCTTCCCCTGGGACGCGCCGGTGCTCACGATGTATACATTAATCCATGACTTTGCCTGAATCCGCGCCAACCTTGCCCGACATCCGGACCGCGCGCGGGGCGGTCGCCGGCCATATTTTGCGTACGCCCCTGATTGCGGCGCCGACGCTGTCCGCCCTCGCCGGCCAGGAGATCCTCCTGAAGCTCGAAAGCCTGCAGCCGACCGGCGCGTTCAAGCTGCGCGGGGCCGCCAATGCCGTCAGCCGCCTCAGTGATGAACAACGGCGGCGCGGAATCGGCTGCTGCTCCACCGGCAATCATGGCCGAGCGATCGCCTACGCCGCCGCGCGCGCCGGCATCCGCGCCACCATCTGCCTCTCCGCCCTGGTGCCGGATACCAAGGTGCGCGCGATCCAGTTGCTGGGTGCGCAGGTGCGCCGCGTCGGCAACAGCCAGGACGAGGCGCAAGCGGAGATCGACCGGCTGGCGCGCAGCGAAGGCCTGACGGATATCCCGCCGTTCGACCATCCGCACGTGATCGCGGGTCAGGGCACCATCGCGCTCGAGCTGCTGGAGGACAGACCGGATCTCACCGCCATCGTCGTGCCGCTGTCCGGCGGGGGCCTCATCAGCGGCATCGCCATCGCCGCGAAGGCGTTGAAGCCGGACATCAGGATTGTCGGCGTCTCGATGGAGAACGGCGCGGCGATGCATGAGAGCCTTGCCGCCGGCCGGCCGGTCGAGGTCACGGAGATTCCGTCTCTGGCCGATTCCTTGGGTGGAGGGATCGGCCTCGGCAACCGGTGGACTTTTCCGATCTGCCGCGCCCTGGTGGATGAGACGGTGCTGGTCAGGGAGCAGGAGATCTATCGGGGCATGCAAGCGCTGTTCGGCGATCAGAAGCTGGTCACCGAAGGCGCAGCCGCGGTCGGCCCCGCCGCTTTGATCGCCGGCAAGCTGAAGGTCGAAGGCCCGACCGCCATGATCGTCAGCGGCCACAATGTCGATCCGGACCAGTTTCTCGCCATCGCCGGCGGCGAGCCCGTCAAGCTCGGCGACCGGACGATCAGGGGGTGACGATGCGCGACATCTTCGTGCTGACCGAACGCGACCTGCGCGCGTGCGTACGGCTCGACCGCGCCGCGGTCGATGTGGTCGAGCAGGCGTTCCGCGCCCTGGCGGGGGGCAAGGTCATCATGCCCCCGATCCTCTCGATGGACATTCCCGACGCTCACGGCGAGGTCGACGTGAAGACGGCGTATATTCCTGGCTTCGACGGTTTCGCGATCAAGGTAAGTCCCGGCTTTTTCGACAATCCGAAGCTCGGCCTGCCCAGCCTCAACGGCCTGATGATCCTGTTCTCCGCGAAGACCGGATTGGTCGACGCATTGCTGCTCGACAACGGCTATTTGACCGACGTGCGCACGGCAGCGGCCGGCGCGGTCGCCGCGCGCCACCTGGCGCCGCGCGAAGTGCGCGTGGCCGGCGTGCTCGGCACCGGCGTGCAGGCGCGGTTGCAGATCCAGGCCGCCCACCTGGTGCGCCCCTTCTCCAGGGTCCTGGTCTGGGGACGCGACCATGGCAAGGCCAAGGCCTGCGCACAGGATATCGCGAGCGCGCTGCGCATCGATGCGGCCGCGATCGACGATGCGAGAGCCCTGGTGCACGAAAGCCAGCTGGTGATCACGACGACGCCCGCGCGCGAACCGATCCTGAAAGCAGCCTGGCTGCATCCCGGTCTGCACGTCACCGCGATGGGCTCCGACCAGGCGGGCAAGAACGAAATCGACCCCACGGCCATCGCCGCCGCCGATCTCTTCGTCTGCGACCGCGTTTCGCAAAGCGCGAAGGTCGGAGAGCTCCGGTCGGCGCACGCCGCCGGCCATCTGGCCGGAATCGACCCGCCGGAGCTGGGCGAAGTGATCGCCGGCGCCAAGGCCGGGCGCAAGTCGGAACGGGACGTTACGATCTGCGACCTGACCGGCACCGGCGCACAGGATACCGCCATCGCGACCTATGCCCTCGCCGCCGCGCGCAACGCGGGCATCGGCACCGTCATTCAGGCCTGAAGGAGGAACGGACATGACCATCTACGACAAACCCTTCGACCAGGCCGAATATGGCAAGCGGGTTGCCGACACCAAGAGGCGCATGCAGGCGGCGGGCTTCGACCTGATCATCGCCCAGGATCCCGCCAACATGTGCTGGCTGACCGGCTTCAACGGCTGGTCGTTCTATGTGCCGCAATGCGTGCTGGTGCATGCGGAGGAGGAATGGCCGCTCTGGTTCGGCCGCGCGCAGGACGCCAAGTGCGCGCGCGTCACCACCGACCTGCCCGACCGCAACATCGTCCCGTTCTCGGAACGGCTGGTGCAGCACAAGATCGAGCATCCGTATGACGAGCTGGCGCAGTTGATCCAGTCGCGCGGCTGGGACAAGGCGCGCATCGGCGTCGAGATGGATGCGCATTATTACACCGCACGCTGCCATGCACACCTGATGAAAGGCTTGCCCAACGCCAAATTCTCCAACAACGGCGATCTGGTGAACTGGGCGCGGCTGGTGAAGTCGCCGGCCGAGCTGAAGCTGATGCGCGAAGCGGGGCGCATCTGCACCAGCGCGATGAACGCGGCGATCGCCAAGATGAAGCCCGGCGTGCCGCAGAACCACGTGATCGCCGACATCTACCACGCGCAGACCATGGGCGCCGATGGCTTCGGCGGCGACTATGCCGCGATCTGCCCGCTCCTGCCGGTCGGCGAAGGCACCAGCACGCCGCATCTGACCTGGTCCGACGCGCCGCTGCCCGACAACGGCCTGGTGATGCTGGAGATCGCCGGATCGCGCCGCGGCTATCACGCGCCGCTGACCCGCACGATGTATCTTGGCAAGCCGCCCGCCGGCATCCTCGACGTGGCCAAGGTCGCGGTCGAGGGCGTCGATGCCGGGCTTGCCATGGCGAAGCCGGGATCCACCGCGGAACAGGTCGAGGCCGCCTGGCAGGCGGTGCTGCGCAAGAACGGCCTCAAGAAGGAGAGCCGCGTCGGCTACTCGGTCGGCCTCTCCTTCCCGCCGGATTGGGGCGAGCGCACGGTCTCGCTGCGGCCGGGCGACACGACGGAGCTGCGGGCCGGCATGTGCTTCCACATCCAGGCCGGCCTGTGGCTGCAGGAATGGGGTGTCGCCATTTCCGAGTCCTTCATCGTCACGGACAAAGGCGGCGAGCGCCTGTGCGGCGTCGCGCGCGAGCTGATCGTGATCGACTGATGAAGAATGGCGGCCTCAAGCTCGACGAGCGCGATCTCAGGATCCTGACCATCCTGCAGAAGGAAGGCCGCATCACCAAGACGGAGCTGGCGGAGCGGGTGAACCTGTCGCCCACGCCGTGCTGGAGCCGCCTCAAGCGGCTGGAAAAACTCGGCCTGATCGAAGGCTACCGCGCCAAGATCGCGCTGAAGCGCTTCGGCCTCACCATGGTCTTCCTGGAAGCGGAGCTCGAAAGCCACCGGGCTACCGACTTCGCGCGCTTCGAGACCGAGATGAAGCAGATCCCCGAGGTCACCGGCTGCTGGTCGGTCGGGGGCGGCATCGACTATCTGATCCAGGTCATGGTGAAGGATGTCGATGCCTATCAGCGCCTGGTCGACCGGCTGCTGGAAAGCGGCATCGGACTCAAGCGCTATTACACCTACATCGTCACCAAAGCGATCAAGGAAGACAGTCCGGCGCCGCTCGAGCGGCTGCACGACGTCGAGCATTAATCCAGACGCCCGGCCGTCTCCGCCAGCAACTCCCAGATCGAGCGCGCGAAGCTGCGCGGCACCAGCACGTCGATGCCATCGGCACGGCGCCACAGCACCACGCTCACGCGATGCAGCGGCGTCACCGCCACATCATCGACGGCGAAGTGATGCGGCCGCAGATCGATCGCGATGAAGCGGCTCAGCAGCGGAACCGCGAATTCTTCCGCCACGCGAAAGATCGCGCGGGCATGGGAGAGGTCAAGAGATGCGCCAGCCTCGGAGTCGAGGGCAGGATACCGATCCGCCGCGGGATACTCCGAAATCAGCCAGAGGCGCTGGGGATGAATGCGCAGCAGCGAGACATCGCCGCCCGAAACCGCTTTCCCTGGGGCAGGAGCGCCGGACGCTCCGCAGGATGCCGCCAGTGCGGCCGCCACCCGCGGATACGCTTCCGGCCACGCGTGATACTGCAGCAGCAAAGCGCAGACGCGCTGCGACAGGGCGGGTGACGGATGGCATTGAGCCACCGGCGATGCGCGCTCAGGCATGGAGCCTTGCTCCTTCCGGGTCGAGGAAGTGCGGCGCGACGACCTTGACGCGCGTGCTGCGGTCCCGGATCGGATCGGCGGCGACGAGCTCGCGGCCCTGCCAAGCGTCCAGCCCACCACGCACGAAACCGAGGCCGACCCAGTGGCCGAGCGAGGGGCTCTCCGTGACCGAGGTCACCCAGCCCGATCCATGGCCGGCCTCGTCGCCCGGTTCGCAGAGGATGGACCCGCCCTTGAAGGTCTCTCCCGGCACAACGGGAACCAGGCCCACGATTTGCGGCCGGTCCTTGCGCTGCAAGTCGGGGCGCATGCGCAGCGCATTGCCGACGAAAGGCTTGCGGGTCGAGGCCATGCGGCCGAGCCCGAGATCATCCAATGTCGCACGGCCGTCCAGCTCCGGCCCGCCGACATGACCCTTCTCCACCCTCAGCGCGCCAAGCGCCTCCAGCCCATAGGCGCCGCCGCCCCGTGACTTCGCGCCGGCCAGCAGGGCGCGCCACAACGCCGCGCCGTGGTCCGCCGGAACATAGACCTCATAGGCGAGCTCGCCCGAGAAGCTGATGCGCGCGATTCGGCACGGCATGCCGTCGAACAGCCCTTGGCGCACGCCCATGAACGGAAAGGCTTCGTTCGCCATGTCCACGCCGCTCAGCATCGATTGCAGCAGCGCGCGCGCCTGCGGCCCGGCGACCGACACGCCGGCCCATTGATCGGTGACCGAGCTGACCGCCACGCGCAGCGCGGGCCAGCGCGTCTCCAGCAAATCCTCCAGCCACGCCATCACCTTGGCCGCGCCGGCGGTGGTCGTGGTCATGAAGTATTCATGCTCGCCGATGCGCCAGGAGGTACCGTCATCCATCACGATGCCGTCGTCGCGCAGCATCACGCCATAGCGCGCCTTGCCGACCGGCAGGGACTTGAAGGCGTTCACATAGACGCGGTCCAGCAGTTCGCCCGCATCGGGCCCCTGCACCGCGATCTTGCCCAGAGTCGAGACATCGCAGATGCCGACGGCCTCGCGCACCAGGCGCATCTCCCGCAGATAGGCCTGGTCCACATCCTCGGCGCCTTGCGGATAGAACCAGGGCCGCAGCCACAGGCCGGTCTCCAGCATCCGCGCACCGTCGGCGACCAATGCGTCATGCATCGGCGAGCGCCGCATGGGCAGCAGATGACGGTCGCGCTCCGCTCCCGCCAGCGCGCCAAGGGAGATCGGCGCGAAAGGCGGCCGGAAGGTCGTGGCGCCGACCTCGCGGAGCGGTTGCCCGCGGGCATCCGCGATCACGGCAAGCGCGTTCACCGCCGACGTGCGGCCCTGGTCCGTCGCCATGCCGAGGGTCGTGTAGCGCTTCAGCAGCTCCGGCGCGTCGTAGCCTTCGGCGCAGGCCTGGCGCACGTCATCAAGAGTGACGTCATTCTGCAGGTCGACAAATGCCTTGCCCTTGATTCCGCCGAGCGACCAGGCGCGGATGGGTGTTTCCCATCCGCCCGGCTCGGGGAATTGCTCGGCAGGTGCGGTGCGTCCAAGCAAGCGCGCCGCTTCCGCGCCCGCCGCGCGGCCGAAGCGCGCGCACGCGTCCGACTCCCAGACCCCTGCTCCCGCGCCGGCGCAGCGGATCGGCTCCCGAGTCTCGCCCGGCAGGAAGGCGGCCAAGATTTCGTTCCACACGGGCTTCACGCCGCGCTGGCTCAGCAGGTGCTGGGTCGGCGACCAGCCGCCCGACATGCCGAGCACATCGCAGGGAATGATCTCGGTATCGCCACCATCCGGTGTCCCGATCTCGACAGCATGCACACCGGCGCGACCGGAGGCGCTGAGCGGCATCCGGGAAAGGCGCAGTTCGACACCTGCCGCTTTGCAGGCATTCGCCAGCCGGTGCGAAGTCTGCGCGCGCGAATCGAGCAGGATTGTCGGAATGCCCAGCCGCGTCAGATCGCACGCGGCCGTATAGGCGGAATCATTGCTGGTGGCAATCGCAACCCGCTTGCCCGCCGCCACGGCCCATCGGTTGGCATAGGCGCGCACGGCGGAAGCCAGCATCACCCCCGGCCGATCGTTGCCGCCGAATATCAAGGGCCGCTCCATGGCGCCGGCCGCGATCACGATGCGCCTCGCGCGCACGACCCAGAAGCGTTCGCGCACGCCGGTGTTCGCTGCGAGCCGCTCGACCAGCCCGGCGATGCCATGATCGTAAAGACCGAACACCAAGGTGCGCCGAAGCACGCGCACGTTCGGCGCCGCGCTCAGCTGGCGCTCGCGGCCCGCAATCCACGCCTGCGATACCTCGCCTTCGATCCGCTCCATCTCGTAGAGCAGTGCGCCCCCCAGGTGGAAGTCGCGCTCGGCGAGGATGACATCCAATCCCGCCACCGCCGCAACCCGCGCCGCCTCCAGGCCCGCGGGACCTGCGCCGACCACCAGCACGTCGCACGATGCCTCGCAACTCTCGTAATGGTCGGGATCCGGCGCGCGCGATGCGGTGCCGAGGCCGGCGGCGCGGCGGATGAAATGTTCGTAGAACAGCCAGCTCCGGGGGCTCTTCCCCGGCCCCATGAAGGTTTTGTAGTAGAAGCCGGCGGAGAACAGCCGGGCGAACAGCTGGTTGATCGCGCCCAGGTCGAATCGGAGGCTGGGCCAGCAATGCTGGCTGTGAGCCTCGAGCCCATCGACCAATTCTTCGGTGGTGGCGAGGCTGTTCGGTGTGGCAGCGGCGGCGCTGCCGAGGGTCACCAAGGCGGACGATTCCTCGAGCCCGGCGCTCATGATGCCGCGCGGGCGGTGATACTTGAAGCTGCGCGCGACCAGACGTTCGCCGTTGGCGAGAAGCGCGGAGGCGAGCGTATCGCCGGCAAAGCCGTTCAGGCTTCGGCCGTCGAACGAGAACGCCAGCGCCTTGCCGCGATCGACCGCGCCGCCGCTTCCGAGGCGATAGCCGCTCATGGCGCCGTTGCCTTCAGCAGCGCCGCAATCGCCGCGCGCGCCGGCTCGACGCGCATGATCTCGTGAGTCATCGTATCGCGCTCGACGATCAGCCACAGACGGCAACCGTCGCTGTGCTGCCAGCGTTCGCGATGCGGGCCCTGGGGATTGGCGCGCACGTAAACCGCATCGATCCAGGCCCCGACCGATGCGGCGAGGTCCGGATAGACGACGGTCGCGTCGCCGCCGTAGGTGAACTCGCCATGGTCTCGTTCGCCGCAGAAGGGGCAACGGATACGCAGCATCGGATTCAGTGCAGCCTGGGAGTTGGGCCGGAGCCGGCTTCGTCGATGGTCGTGCCGCGCGCAAAACGGTCGAGCGAGAACGGTACGGAAAGCGGGTCGGGCTGGTCGCGCGCGATCAGATGCGCGAAGCACCAGCCGGACGCCGGGGTCGCCTTGAACCCGCCGTAGCACCAGCCGCCATTGAGATAGAGTCCCTCCACCGGTGTCTTGGAGATGATGTGCGAGCCGTCCATGGTCATGTCCATGACGCCGGCCCAATGGCGCAGCAGGCGAACGCGGCCAAGGCATGGCATCAGCGAGACGGCGAGCGCCGCGACGTCGCGCACCACCGGCAGGTTGCCGCGCTGCGCGTAGGAATTGTACATGTCGAGATCGCCGCCGAAGACCATGCCGCCTTTGTCCGACTGGCTGATATAGAAATGCCCGTGGCCGCCGAATCCGATGACACAGTCCAGCAACGGCGTCAGCGGCTCTGAAACGAAGGCCTGCAGCAGGTGGCTTTCGATCGGCAGGCGGAGGCCCGCCATCTCGCCCAGGCGGGAGGTGTGGCCGGCGACCGCGAGCCCGACTTTGCCTGCCCTGATCGGTCCGCGGCTGGTCCGCAGACCTGCGATCCGACGGCCGTCGCGCAGGAAGCCGGTGACTTCGCAATTCTGGATGATGTCGACGCCGAGGTCCGACGCCGCGCGCGCATAGCCCCATACGACCGCATCGTGGCGCGCCGTGCCGGCGGTCGGCTGCATCAGCCCGCCCCAGATCGGGAAGCGCGCGCTCGGCCGATAATCGAGATGCGGCACCAGTTCCTGCATCGCGGCGCGATCGAGCAGCCGGGCCGCAATGTTGTGCCGGCGCATGATGTTGCCGCGCCGCGCCGCCGAATCCAGGCCATCGGGCGAATGCAGGAGCAAGATCTGCCCGCGCGGCGAGAACATGACGTTGAAGTTCAGTTCATGAGAGAGGCTGTTCCAGAGCCGCAGCGAGAAGTCGTAGAACTCCGTTGCGCCCGGCAGCATGTAGTTGGAGCGCACGATGGTGGTGTTGCGCCCGGCATTGCCGGAGCCGATATAGCCCTTCTCCAGCACAGCGACATTGCGGATGCCGAATTCCTTGGCGAGGTAATAGGCCGTCGCCAGCCCGTGGCCGCCGCCGCCGACGATGACGATGTCATATCCCGCCTTGGGAGCGGGGTCGCGCCAGGCGCGCGGCCAGGGCCGGCCGGTGAAGGCATGCTTCAGGAGCGCAGGCGCCGAATAACGCGACATAAGGCCTTGGAAGCGGTGGTTCAGTCCGCCGCCTTCTTCGCATCTTGGCCGCGGAAGAAACAGCCAAAGGAGACGCGACAGAGAGAGGAATCCTCTGGTCCCGCCCATGACTTTGGACCAAAGCACGACCGCTCCGCCTTTACCCTGTGGGGAATCCATCCAACAGCGAGGCGCGCATGCAGAGTTCCGCCACCACACGGCACCGGCGGTCGGCCGGATTGGACCTGCTCAAGGATTCCCGGTTGCTGAAGGAATTCGCCTATATCGACGGGACCTGGCGGGCCAGCGGGTCGGGCCGCTTTATTTCGGTGACCGATCCCGGCAATGGCGAATGGCTCGGCCAGATCCCGGCTTTGACTGCCGGCGAAACCAGGCAGGCGATCGCGGCGGCGGAGCGGTCTTTCCCGTCCTGGTCAGCGCTCCTGCCGCAAGAGCGCGCGCGGCTGCTGCGCAACTGGTTCCATGAGATCGTGGCGCACCGCGAAGACCTCGCGGTCTTGATGACCCTGGAGCAAGGCAAGCCGCTCTCCGAGGCGCGGGGCGAGATCGACTATGCGGCCTCCTTCATCGAGTTCTATGCCGAGGAAGCCAAACGGACGAACATCGAAAGCGTGACGTCTCACCTGCCGGGTGCGGTCATGAATGTCCAGCGCCAGCCGATGGGCGTCGCGGCCTTGGTGACGCCTTGGAACTTCCCTTCGGCCATGATCACCCGCAAGGCGGCGGCGGCGCTGGCGGCGGGGTGCACCACCATCGTGCATCCATCGCACCAGACCCCGTTCTCGGCGCTCGCGCTGGCCGAACTGGCCGAGCGCGCAGGGCTTCCGGCCGGCATTCTTAATATCGTGACCGGTGAAGCCGCGGAGGTCGTGGCCCCGATGACGGAATCCCCGGCCGTGCGCGTGCTCAGCTTCACCGGTTCGACGGAGATCGGCCGCCTGCTCTATCGGCAGTCCGCACCGACCATCAAGACGCTGGTCCTGGAACTGGGCGGGCACGCGCCGTTCCTGGTGTTTTCCGATGCGGACCTGGAGCGCGCGGTCGATTGCGCGGTCGGCGCCAAGTTCGCCACCTCCGGCCAGGATTGCCTTGCCGCGAATCGAATATTGGTGGAGCGGCCGGCCTATGACGGCTTCATCGCACGCTTTGCGGAGCGGGTGCGCGCCCTCGCCGTCGGCCACGGCCTGTCCGATCCCGATATCGGCCCGTTGATGAACGAAGCGGCGGTGCGCAAGCAGGAAGAGCACGTCGCCGACGCGCTGGCCAAGGGCGCGCGGCTGATCGCCGGGGGCAAACGCCACAAAGCGGGGCCGCTGTTCTTCCAGCCGACCCTGCTGGCCGAGGTGCCGACCGACGCGCTGATCTTTCGCGAAGAGACATTCGGACCGGTTGCCGCCGTCGTCGCCTTCGATCATGAGGCGGAGGCGATCCGGTGCGCCAACCAGACCGAATACGGCCTGGTCGCCTATCTCCACACGCGCGACCAGGGCCGCATTGCGCGCCTGACGTCCGCGCTGGAATACGGCATGGTGGCGGTCAACCGCACCAAGATCACCGGCGCGCCGATCCCATTCGGCGGCGTCAAGCAATCGGGCCTCGGGCGCGAGGGCTCGCGTCTTGGCATGGAGGCTTTCATGGACGTCAAGTATGTCTGCCAGGATGCAGCGTGAGAGCCCCGCATGATGCATGACAATCCCTTCTCGGATGCCGAGATCGACCGCCGCTTGGCCGCGCTCCGGGTCGAGATGGCCGGGCGCAAGCTCGATGGCGCGGTGATCGCGGCGCCGGAGAACGTGTTCTACCTGACCGGCCTCGACCACTGGGGCTATTTCGCGCCGCATCTGCTGATCGTGCCGCTGCAGGGAACGCCGGTGCTGGTGACACGCGCGATGGAGCGCGTCTCGGTCGAGAAGCAGGTGCGCGCCGCCGCGTTCCGGGGTCACGACGACAGCGAGACCGCCGCCGACGTGACCGCGCGCCTGTTGCGCGACCTCAAGCTGGGCGGGCGCCGCCTGGGCCTGGAATTCTGGACCTCCGGCCTCAGCCACGGCCTCGCCTTGTCGCTGCAGTCCCAGGTGGCGGCGGGGTGGCAGGACATCTCCGGCCTGGTCGACGATCTCCGCCTGGTGAAGAGCGCGGAAGAACAGGCACT